>JADZAX010000513.1 GCA_020852405.1 Verrucomicrobiales bacterium | reverse complement strand
TTGGATAAATCCGGCCCAGTTCCGATTCGGCTGGGCGCTTGTCCAGATAGAGAACCCCGCAGTCGCAACGCTTGGCGGCAAATTCCTCCTCGGTCGTGTCGTATTCAAAGTCGGTGCCCTGGCCAACCACGGGGCCCTCAGTCGTTCCGCAGACACAACAGTTCCCAGGCACGGTCGCAACGGGGGCTTCCCGGAGGAGTTTGGCGGCCCAATGATTGGCAAGATTGACGGTCTCATTTGCAGTCAGGGTACCGTTGACGATCAGGGCCGAGTTGACCAGGTAAAGACCTTCGGAAGTGGTCTTGGCTTGGTGGAGGGTTCCTGAATATCCCAGGGTGCTCAAGGCCAGCACGTGGCGAACCTTTGAAACACGCGCCGAGAGCACGTCCTGCTCCGTGAGATCCGGGATCATCCGGCGGAGACCGGCGGTGAATTCCGCGATGATCTCCTCGTCCGGACGATCCAGCAATGGATCCTGGGGGGAGACGTATTTGGGGAGATAGACCAGGGTGTTCCCATTGAAGTTGCTCCGGTCGACCAGTGCGCTCATCTCGATGATCGCGGTGAAGGGAGCCGGATCGGTGATGTTGGTGACATAGTACCCTTTCAGCGGACGCCGCAGGAGCAGGGAGAGGCAAACGATTCCCTGGTAGCTGAGAGATTTGAGACGATTCATTTCATCCGCACTGAGGTCGGTGCAGATGCGGGCGGCGGCAGGGCCGGGCAGCGTGACAATCACCCTGTCATGGCGGCGCAGGGAGCCATCGGCGAGGGTCACGGTATGCCCTCCACCGGGACGGCGAGTCACCGATCTCACGGCTGAGCCTGGTTGGAGATCGACCCCTTCATTCCGGAGGGATTCCACGAAATGTGCCAACAGATTGGCATAGCCTCCACGGAGATGGCCGAACATTTCCTTTTTCAGTCCGCTCTTCCGGGCGGCATACATGCGGGCGATGATGGCCCAGATGAAAGCGGCCGAGGCCTCTTCATAATTCTCCCCGAGCTTGGCTTTCAGCAGCGGCAGCCAGATTTTCTCAAAGGTCCGTTTCCCGGACCAGCGACGGAGCCAGGTGGTGACGGGAATGGTTTCCAACCGTTGCCAGTTTTTCAATTTCGAGGCATAGAAAATGGTCAGTCCGAGGCGGAACTTGTCGATCAATCCGAGGGGAGGGAACTTCAGGAATTCCACGGCGTTCGACATGGAATACCACTGCCCGTCGGTGTAAAAGCCTGTCTTGGTCTCGCCCCAGCACATGTCTTCCCCGAGGCCGAGTTCATTGATCAGGGCGAGAACTCCCTGGTCCGAGAGCAGGGTGACATGGTAGTGCCGGTCCCAGCGGATCCCCCCGAACTCCCAAGCATCGGCGAGCCCGCCAAAGTGGGGAGCCGCCTCATAAAGAGTGACGCGTTTCCCTGCCTGGCGCATCCGGTGCGCCAGAGTCAGTCCGAGCAGTCCGCCCCCGACGATGGCGTAATCGTCCGCCGCAGGCGTCGTCGGAAGAGGGGACTTCAGGAAAGTTCCTCGATCCGGCTGGCTTTCCGCCGGTATTGTCTGTTGCAATGTGGGCATGTCAGGATGGTTTCTGTCAGACTGTCATCGTGGTGGCCGGTCCGTTTGCCGCAACGGCAGACAAAACCGACCAGGCGGGCCGGGTTGCCATAGACGAGGTGAAAATCTCCCACACTGCGGGTGACCACCGAACCCATGCCGACCATGGCAAAACGGCCGATTTCAAGATCGCAACCGATGATGCACCCGGCACCGATGGTTGCTCCGGCGCGCACCACGGTGGGGAGGGTTTCCTCATCGGGTTCGGATCCCCGCAACTCCATCAGGTCGGGAGTGGTGGCCCGGGGGAAAAGGTCGTTGGTGAAAATGGTGCCGGCGCTGATCATGACACCATCTTCAATGGTCACGGCATTGCAGATGTAGACGTTGGAATTGATCTTGACCCGGTTTCCAATGACCACCCCGTAGGCGACCAGGGACTTGCCGCCGACAATGCATTCCTCACCAAGTCGGGCATGATGCCGGATGTGGGCGTGGTCCCAAATCCGGGTTCCGGCCCCGAGGCAGACCCCTTCCTCGATCTGAGCCGTGGGATGGACCCGGGCATCCGGATGAATGCCATTGCCAACTGACAGGGTGGGAGCGGCCGTCATCGCATGGTCTTGGTGAGCGTGTCCCCGGAGCGGGCCATCCGCCAGTCGAGCCCCTTGATCGCCACCCAGGGATTCCGGGAGAGCGATTCATAAGCGGCTTCGATGGCACGGACGGACGCGACCCCGTCTTCCATGGTAATCAACAGGGGTTCCTCACCCAGAATGGCTTTGGCGAAGTTCTCGATCTGGGCGGCGAACGCCCCCACTTTGTCATAGCCCGGGCCGAACGTTTCCCAGTTGCCGTCGTGGCGTTTCCATTTCGACTCGCGCCAACCGAGGGAAATCGTGCCTTCGCTGCCGTGAATCTGGATGTAATAGGGGACTTCCTTCCGGATGGTCCAGGAGAGATCGATGCTGCCCATGACCCCGCTCCGACTGTGGAAGAAGATTGCGACGGTTTCCTCGACCGCGAGGTCTTGGGTTCGTTTTCCCTCGATGACCTGAAGCTCGTCGATCGGGCCAAGGAAATATCGGGCGAGGTCCAGCGAATGAGTGCCGTTGTCGATGAGGACACCGCCTCCGCTGATTCCGGGCTTGGAGTTCCAACGTCCTGCCATGTTGACATACGAGGTGAAAACATTCTCAAAGTGGACCACGTCACCGATGGCGCCTGAGTCGAGCAGCTCCTTGGCTTTCTGCACATCGGCGACACAACGGAACTTGGAGGCCATGGTCAGCAACGATCCCGACTCCTCGGCTGCCTCCACCATCTGGAGCACTCCATCCATATCGATCGAGAGCGGCTTCTCGCAGAGCACGTCGATCCCGGCATGGAGCAGCGTGCAGCAGATGTCCGGATGCGTGGCCGGCGGGGTGCAGACGACGACCGCTTCCAGTTTTGGCTGGCCTTTGATGAGTTCCTGCGCCGAGGCGTAAGCTGGAATGCCAAGAGGCTCCGCGAGAGATTGGGCGGCCGAGACGTTGATGTCCGCGATCGCCACCAGAGTGGCGGTCGGGGTTTTCTGGAGGGCTTCGGCATAGGCCCGGGCGATGCCTCCGGCACCGACGATGCCAAATCTTACGGGACTTCCGGGGGTTTCAGTTTCGATTTTTCTTACCATGTCCGTTTCAAGGTTCGTGTTTCCGTTGGGAATGTTGGGCCGCTCGGGCATTAAAGGCTGTGAGCGCCTTCCGAGACTGCTTCAGCGATGAAGTCGACATGCTCTTTTGTGTAGGCTTCCGACCAAGGGAGAACGAGAACCCGGTCGAGAGCCGTGAGCGTTCCGGGGAAGAGTTCATCGCGGTAGTCCACCGCTTCCGGGCGGGCGAGGGGAAACGGCCAGCGGCTGTTGCCGAGCGTCCGTTGGTCACGGAAGACCTCGCACCGGAAAGCCGGTTTCTGGATGTAGCGGGGGGCGCAGGCGATGCCTCTTTCACGAAGGAACGCTCCAAGCCGCACC
Source organism: Verrucomicrobiales bacterium (assembly GCA_020852405.1). Lineage (GTDB taxonomy): Bacteria > Verrucomicrobiota > Verrucomicrobiia > Verrucomicrobiales > DEV007 > JACKQE01. The sequence goes on along the minus strand of JADZAX010000513.1, from coordinate 18,113 downwards.
GCACCCTCGGGGTGCTGTTCCGTGTCGACATGGAGACAGTATTTCCAGTAAACATGTTTGCTTTCCGGAGTAACCTTCGGAGTGGCCACCCCGGGAAGCCCCTGAAGTTGCTCCGTGAGCAGGTCGGCCGTGGCCCGGCGACGTTCCACGACCCCTTCGAGCTTGGCGAGCTGGGCCAACGCCACGGCGCCCTGGAGTTCGGAAAGGCGGTAGTTCAGGGCGGAGAAATAGTGGTCGGGCTTGGCATCGCCATAACCCCAGGCCTTGTTGATGAACAGATACATTTCCCGGGCCAGAGCATCATCATTCGAGACGACGATACCGCCCTCTCCGGTGGTGATGTGTTTGCCCTGTTGAAGCGAGAAGCAGCCGATGGCGCCCAAGGTGCCGATGGCCCGGCCTTTGTATTCCGCCAGAAAAGCCTGGGCACAGTCTTCGATGACCGGAATGCCATGCTCTCCCGCGACATGCAGGATGCCGTCCATATCGCAGGGGTTCCCAAAGAGATGGGTCACAATGATCGCCCGGGTCCGATCCGAAATGCGGTCCCGGATGGTGGCCGCATTCACATTGTAAGTGACCGGATCCACATCCGCGAAAACCGGAATACCGCCCTGGAACAGGATCGGAGCCAGGGCTCCCATGTCAGTGATCGATGTGGTGATGACCTCGTCGCCCGGTTCCAGCTTGAGTGCGGCCACCGCGAGGTGAACCGCGGCACTTCCCGAAGCGCAGGCGTGACCGTGTTTCGCGCCGATCATCCGGGCGAAGCCCGTCTCAAATTCCCGGGTGAACCGTCCCTTGGTACTGGTGAGGGTTCCGGAACGGATGGCTTCGGTGACGAGGGCGATCTCTTCATCTCCCAGAGTACGCCCCGAGGCGTCCTGATCGGAAGGAAGAGTCAATTTCCTGGCGGTGGTATTCGTGGACATGCAGGTGGTTTGTTTGGTTTCTGATAGGAAGTCGCTCAGTCGTCCCTTTGACTGCGGCGGTAGACACTGGTTCCGAGGTGGAAAATTTCTTCAAAGTAGCGTTTGCTCTGCATGGAGAGGACCCCCAGGCTGAGGAGCTGCACCGAGAGAATGAGCAGAGTGGCGGTTCCGGCAAAGGCATACCCGTGGTCGTGCCAACTGCTGTCGAGGGCCTCCTTGAAGTGCTCCCAATTCCCGCCGGCCGGAGCAATCTCCTGGTAATGCACCCCTACATGGACCAGCACAAAGGCTGACAGGGTCAAAGACAGGAGCATCAGCAGGGCTCCCGGCACGAGAAAAAAGAGAAAAGGACGGAAGAGAAATCCGGAGAAAAGAATCGCAAAGGTGTGCCAGCTCAGACCAAAACTGATCCGTCTGGGCTTTTCCGGATCGATCAGTTCTGACCAATCAAGATGGGCTGGGATTTCCTCGACCCTCCCGCGGAGCAGGAGGGTTTTGTAAATGATCTCTGGCATGATGTCCATGCCACCGGCCTTGAGGTCGAGCGACCGGAGAAAATGCATGTCATAGGCCCGCACCATTCCGGTGAATGTGGAGAAGTGCTGGGGGGAGATCCGCGACAGGAAACGGTTGGCCCAGCGGCTGAGCATTTCCCTCGACCACGGCACGTTCGAGGTGCGTCCGCCTTTCATGTAGGGGGAGGCCAGCACAATCTCGGCTCGGGTTTCGAGGATTTTGTCGAGCATTACCCCGATGTGCTCGGGCGCATAGCTGAGATCGGCATCGACCGTCACGGCATAGTCACCCCGGGCATTGGCGAATCCTGTGCGAAGCCCCTCGGCGAGACCGCGGTTGCGGAGATGATGCACCACTCTCAGACGGGTGTCGCGGGTCGCAATGCGGTCCAGGACCGGGCCGGTGTTGTCCTTGCTGCCGTCATTGATGAACAGCACTTCCCAATCATAACGCGCTGTGATCGTCTCCAGATACTCCAGGAGACGGGAGATGTTTTTTTCCAGATTGTCCTCCTCATTGTAGCAGGGGACGATGACCGTGACCCGCGGCAGTTCCGTCGTCGGAACAGGGACCTGGACATTGCGTCTGGCGGGCTGGGTGAGAATGGAAGCCATGAAAATGGGAAGTCAGACTGCGAGAGGAACCGCGAGTATGGAGGCGATGCGCTCGGCGCTGCGGCCGTCGCCATAGGGATTGGACAGGGTACTGAGTTGTTGATGCCAGGAATCGCTGAGCCAGGCATTCTCCAGCGAGGCCCGCAACGCTTCCGGATCATTGCCGATGAGTCGGGCGGCACCACAATCCACCGCTTCGGGGCGTTCGGTGTTCTCCCGGAGCACGATGAGGGGGCGGCGCAGCGAGGGCGCTTCCTCCTGCACTCCGCCGGAATCCGAGACCAGAAGATGGGCCCGCGAGGCGAGGTGAAGGAAGTCCTGATAGGGAAGGGGATCGATGAGTCTGACCCTGGGGCTGTTTTGAAACACAGAGGTCGCGACCGCTTTGACTTCCGGGTTGGGATGGACTGGAAAGACCAACGAGACATTTCGGTGGGCGTGGATGAAATCCCGCAGCACTTCGAGATTCGATCGCATGACCTGCCCGAAACTTTCCCGACGGTGGGTCGTGAGTAGAATAAAGCGTTCTCCGGCAAGCTCCCCGAGAAGTTTCCCGGCCTCTGGTGACGGCTCGAGGTTTTTCAGGGTCCAATGCAACGCGTCGATGACCGGATTGCCCGTCACATGAACAGCGGCGGCGCTCACGCCTTCATCCAGCAGAGTTCTCCGGTTTCGCTCTGTGGCAGCGAAATGCCAGGTCGCCATTTGGGAGATGACGCGGCGGTTCATCTCTTCAGGATAGGGGCTGTGGGCGTCTCCAGAGCGGAGTCCCGCTTCGATATGGCCCACAGGGATGCGTCGGTTCCAGCCGGCCAGAGCTCCGGCCAATGCGGTGGTGGTGTCTCCTTGGACAAGGATGGCATCCGGGGCCAGAGACACAAGCAGTGGATCAAGCGCTTCCACAACGCGGGACAGCACATGATTGAGCGATTGGCCCGGTTTCATGACTCCCAAATCGTGATCGAGCCGCAGGTTGAACAACTTCACCAGGGGATAAAGAAGGTCCCGGTGTTGCGCTGAAGTGACGTTCACTGACTCATGTCCGGCTTTTTCCAAGGCATGGATCACCGGGGCGAACTTGATGGTTTCGGGGCGGGTGCCGAACAAACAAAGGATCCGGAGACGTGGGCCGGACGGGGCTCCATTCGCAGAAATCAGATGATTGGCATCAGGTGATGTGGGAAGCAGGATCACGGAATCGCAGATGTGGATGTCAGAAATGGATGAAATGCCAGAAAAGCAGGATTAAATGAGGTGGTTTAGTTCTAGGTTATATTGTAATTATTTATTCAATAATTGCAATACTTATATTCCGAAAATTATAAATTAACCTTGTTTTTGTGGTGATCTGCCATAAACGCAGGTCTTGGCAAAATCTCCTCATGTGTTACCCTCAGGGCCCTGACCGCCCTGCTCACCTCCTGCCGATCTGACATGCCTGCTGAAAATGTAGCCACACAATTCGAAGGTCCCGGACGTCTTGTTGCTTTGCGCAACATCAACACCGGCAATGTGAATGATACATACCGGGCGGTTTTCCGGACGACGTTCTCCGAGGAGCAGTTCATTCTGCAGCGGATCAACAAGCGGGTTTTTAAGGAGCCGGCCCTCGTCATGGCCAACATGAAGCGGGTCACGGACCATGCTCATCGGCTCATCGAAGCCGAGGCGGACGATGCCGACCGCATTTGGCAGCTGCCCCGCGTCATTCCTGCCCGGGATGGTCGAGATTTTGCCGTCGATGAGCAGGGAGAATACTGGCGGGCATTGACTTTGATTGCCAGTGCCACTTCCCACGACCGTGTGCGCAATGTGGAGCATGCGGTCGAAGCGGGCGTGGTGTTGGGGCACTTCCAGCGCATCATTTCCGACTTTCCGGTGGACGAGCTCGCTGACACCTTGCCGGGTTTTCATATCACCCCGCTCTATTTGTCACAATATGATCAGGTGGTGGGACAAAAGCTGGCCCAAGCGAGGTTGACGTCCTCGTCGGAGGCAAAAAGGCTGGCCAAATTCATTGAAGCGCGCCGGGGATTTGCCTCAGTCCTGCAGGATGCCCTGTCCCGGGGGGAAATCCATCTCCGGCCGATCCATGGGGATCCCAAGATCACCAACATCATGATTGATGATTTCACCGGAAAAGGCACCTGCATTGTCGATCTCGACACGGTCAAGCCCGGACTGGTGCATTATGACTTTGGGGATTCTGCCCGATCCAGCTGCAATCCGGCCGGAGAGGAAACCTTGGAATTGAAGGAGGTCTATTTCGATCTCGACCTGTTCGAAGCCCTCGTGCGGGGATATTTGAGAGAAGCCCGGGCATTCCTCAGTGAGGCGGATTGCAACTATCTCTATGACAGTGTGCGTTTGATCACCTTCGAGCTGGGGTTGCGCTTTTTTTCCGACCACCTTGCCGGTGACGTCTATTTCAAGACGACCTATGATGGGCAGAATCTGAACCGGGCCAGAGTGCAGTTTGCACTCTGTGAAAGCATTGAGGCGCGTGAGAAGTTGATGCGTAGGGCCCTGCAAAGCCACGCCTGATGATTTGGGCGCCCAAAAGTCGGCCGGGGCTGCTCCTCCGGCACGCTCTCCCGCCGTCTTGACAAGCATCACGTTCCCCCCACATTGCCCGCCATGCGTATTCTTTCCGGCATCCAGCCCAGCGGGCGACTCCACCTTGGCAATTACCTCGGCATGATGCAGCCGGCGATCCAGCTTCAGGACGAGGGGGAGGCCTATTATTTCATTGCGGACTACCACTCCCTGACCACCACCACGGACCCGGAAGCCCTGCGGTCCTATTCCAAAGACCTCGCCTTGGATTTCCTCGCCTGTGGTCTTGACCCTGGGAAAGCGGTCTTCTTCCGCCAATCCGACGTGCCTGAAGTGACGGAACTTGCCTGGATGCTGAGCTGCGTGACGCCCATGGGATTGTTGGAGCGTTGCCATTCCTTCAAAGACAAAACATCCAGAGGCATCGCCGCCTCACACGGGCTCTTCGCGTATCCAGTCCTCATGGCGGCCGACATCCTGATTTACGACAGTGATCTGGTTCCGGTCGGGCAGGATCAAAAGCAGCATCTTGAGGTGACCCGGGACATCGCTCAAAAGTTCAATGACCGCTATGGGGACGGCCTGCTCAAGTTGCCGACACCCCGCATCCGTTCGGAGACGGCCGCCGTGCCGGGACTCGACGGGCAGAAAATGAGCAAAAGCTACGGCAACACCATCGATCTTTTCGAGCCGGAGAAGGCCTTGCGGAAAAAAATCATGCGGATTGTCACCGACTCCACTCCGGTTGAGGCGCCGAAAGATCCGGATGGCTCCTACATCGTGCAACTTTACCAACTCTTCGCGACAGCAGAAGAAACGGCCGCATTGAAAGATCAGTTCCGGGCCGGTGGCCGTGGATATGGCGATTTCAAGCAGATCCTGTTCGAAAAGATCCGCGATCACTTTGCGGGCATTCGGGAAAGCCGGCTGGAGTTGGAAAATCAGCCTTGGAAAGCCGAGGAAGTGCTCCATCACGGGGCGCACAAGGCACGATCAGTCGCCCGGATGACCATGGAGAGGATTCGCGCTGCCGTGGGCTTCTAAACCACGCGATTGCGTAAGAATCGACACTTGCAGTGAGAACTGGCGCGTTTTAAGCGTTCCAGTGTGGCTCTGCTGTTCAGGACAAGGGGACCGTTTGGCAGGGAATGTGTGGACGGCACCAATACGTCCGAAGAGCATGTGAGGCGAGACCAAGATGAGCGATGACCAAGAGAGTCGCGGCCACGGATCTGTGGCTGATTACCCAATTCATACCGAGAAAATTTTCGCGGACCGGAAAATTTTCTTTTTGGATCTAAAGGAAAATGACCGGGGACGGTTTGTCAAAATCACCGAGGATGTGAGGGGGAGGCGGGATACCATCATGCTGCCGGTGGAGGTTCTCGAAGAATTCATCCAGGGGTTGGTCATGATTTCTGAAGCCAACCAGAGGGGGTAGGTTTCCCTCCGGGAGAAAGGCCGTGTCTCGGAGCCCGTCCATTGGAGACCGCAGAGCCATGACTTTCAGAATGCCGCGATGGTTTTGCGCTGTCTGTGTGATGGGGATGGTGGGTCTGCCCGCGGCATCGATGGAGGGGGATTTGTCGGTTTCCTCCGACTTTGAAGGCGGATCTGTCGCCTCTGTGGAAATCGACAATGCCACCCGGACCATCCGTTTTATGCCAGGAGGCGATCCGGCGAGAGGATGGCCGTGTTGGTGGTATTTTCGAGTAGACGGGGTGGAGGCCAAAGAGCAAATCACGTTCCTGCTCAAAGGGTCGGACGCCACGGTGACAGTTCCAGGCGGTCCTCCCGCAAAGCCTTTGGCAGCCTCCTGGGCGATGCCCGAGGCGGCCACCTATTCCGAGGATGGTGTCTCCTGGCGTCACACGGAGAAGGGACTCCGGGAAGGTGATTGGATGCGGTATCAGGTGGCTTCGTCTGCGGACGGTTCTCTCTGGATCGCTTGGGGACCGCCTTACACCCCCGGGATGGCGGCCAGATTCCTCAAAGAGCTCGCCGTGACCTCCCCCGCCGCCGAAGCGACCGAGCTCTGTCGCTCTCGCGAAGGTCGGGCGGTTCCCATGCTCGCAGTGCGCGAGGGCGACCGGCCGTCCTCCGGAAGGTTCGGAGTTTGGATCCAAGCCCGCCAGCACGCCTGGGAGAGTGGCTCCAGTTGGGTGGCCCAAGGATTTGCCGAATGGTTGGTCGGCCCTTCGCCCGAGGCGGATTGGCTTCGCCAAAACGCGGAGGTTTTTCTGGTCCCGATCATGGATGTGGACAACACCGCCACCGGGAACGGAGGCAAGGATGCCCGGCCCCAGGATCACAACCGAGATTGGACCCCGGCGCCCCATTGGAACGAGGTCATCGCTGCCCAACAGCGGGTCCTTGGGCTCGCGAAGGAAGGGCGCTTGGACATTTTTCTGGATTTGCACAACCCGGCGCCGGGGGATCCCACCTTTTTCTTCATCCTGCCGGACAAACTGCTGCAGGAACCGATGGTGGGGCTGAGACGCCGGTTCATTGACTTGGCCTATGACAGAATCAGCAAAATCAAACCCCTGATTCCCATGAGCAACAAGCCGAAGGAAACCGGTGCCAGCTACCATCCTTTGTGGAAGCAGATCAGCAGCAACTGGGTCTGTTTCAATGGGAATCCCCATACTGTCAGCCTGTGCCTGGAAACCGTTTGGAACGCGCCGAGCAGCACACCCGAGGGGTACCGGTCCGTCGGCGCCAATCTTGCCGCTGCCGTCAGTGCTTTTCTCTCGGAGCGGCCGCAGCGTCGTTGAAGCCAGTCAATTTTGTGGTCGGGTAGATTCTGCGGCCAAATTGTGACATGGTGTCCGGTCGGTGTGGATTCCTCTGGTGACATGCCATCCCAGTCGGGGAGGGGGCGGAGACCGCGGGGGAGAGCTCCGCAAAATCACCTTCCGGGTTGACGTTCCGGTGAGGGCGGCTTTATTTGGCGCCGCTCCCTCCGGAGTCAACCACCCTCAGCGGAAATGGCTGGCCCGGAAATTGCGTCAGGTGTTTCTCTCTGAAACGGACGCCCTGCGGAGCGCAAAGACCGCAATCCACATACTCGAAGGAAGAAAATATGGCAAAAATCGCTATCAACGGATTTGGGCGCATCGGCCGCAATGTTTTGCGTGCCATGACTCCCGACCAGCGCAAAGAGGTCGTCGCAATCAATGACCTCACCGACAACAAGACTCTGGCTCACCTGCTCAAATGGGATTCCGTGGCGGGACCCTTCTGCGGAACCGTGGAGTATGACGATGCTTCGATCACCGTCGATGGCCACAAAATTCTGATTTTTGAAGAACGCGATCCAGCCAAGCTTCCCTGGGGTGAGCACGGTATCGACATCGTCTTGGAATCCACCGGATTCTTCACCGACCGGGACAGTGCCGCAAAGCACCTCACCGCGGGGGCCAAAAAGGTCATCATCTCCGCTCCGGCGAAAAATCCGGATGTGACCATCGCGATCGGGATCAACCACGAAATCTACGACCCGGCCAAGCATCACATCATCTCGAATGCCTCCTGCACCACCAACTGCCTCGCTCCGATGGCCAAGGTGCTCAATGACAACTTCGGCATTGAAAAGGGCTTCATGAGCACGATCCACAGCTATACGAATGACCAGCGTCTGTTGGACCTGCCCCATTCCGATCTGCGCCGGGCTCGCGCCGCTGCCGAGAACATCATCCCATCCAGCACGGGTGCCGCCAAGGCGATCGGTGAAGTGATTCCCGCTCTCAAAGGCAAGCTCAATGGTGGTGCTTTCCGGGTGCCGACCCCGACCGGGTCTGTGACCGATTTCACGGTGGTTCTGGCGAAACCCACTTCCGTCGAAGAAATCAACGCCAAGTTCCGTGAAGCGGCCTCCGGCCCCATGAAGGGTGTGCTGGAAGTCAGCGATGGCGACCTTGTGCTCAAGGATATCGTGGGCAATCCCCACTCCTGCATTCTGGACGCGCCGCTCACTCTGATGATGGGCGACACCTTCGTCAAAGTCGTCGGATGGTACGACAATGAGTGGGGCTACAGCAACCGCATCAATGATGCGATTGCCCTCATCGCCCAAGGCCTCTGAGACCAACTCCGGACCGCTTTCCGGGGAGGCTGCGGCTTCCCCGGAGGCGGTTTTTTCCTCCCGGCCAACCGGCCGCGAACCTCATTTTTCGGATTCCTCCGGCTCAGTGTGTCGGAGTTGACCAACATTACCCTGCGGGAACCGTTCCCGCCTCCCCATTTTCTTTCCCATGGCCAAGCTCAGCCTTCGTGATCTTCAGCCCGCCGGCAAGCGGGTTCTCATGCGTGTCGATTTCAATGTGCCACTCGGCACCCAGCCTGATGGTTCTCTGGTCATCACCGACGACACCCGGATCCAGGCGGCCCTTCCTTCGATTGCCTATCTCGCCAAAGCCGGAGCCAGAGTCATCCTCATGTCCCACTTGGGCCGTCCCAAGGGAGGTCCGGACCCGGCGGCTTCGCTCAAACCGGTGGCCGACCGTCTCGGTGAGCTGCTTGACGGGCCCGTAAAGTTTGCCGCGGAATGCGTTGGCCCTGTGGCCGAGGCCGCCGTAGCCGACCTCAAGGATGGCGAAGTTCTTCTCCTGGAAAATGTCAGGTTTCATCCTGAAGAGGAGAAAAATGATCCTGGTTTCGCGAAGCAACTCGCCGCACTCGGGGATCTTTACGTCAATGACGCCTTCGGCACCGCGCACCGTGCCCACGCCTCCACCGCCGGGGTCACGCAGTTTTTCAAACAGAACGCCATGGGGTTCCTCATCGAGAAGGAACTCAAATACCTCCAGGACGAGCTCGCGAGCCCGCGGCGCCCGTTCGTCGTCATCATGGGAGGCGCCAAAGTCTCGGACAAAATTTTGCTGATCTCCAATCTGCTGGACAAGGCCGATGTCATTCTGGTCGGTGGGGCCATGGCCTATACCTTCCTTCTTGCCCAGGGGCATGAGATTGGCAAAAGCCTGGTGGAACGCGAGAAGACCGATCTGGCCAGGGATCTTCTGAAGCAGGCGGAAGCCAAAGGCGTCAGACTGGTGCTCCCGGTGGACTCCCGACATACGGCGGAATTCCGCGCCAACGCCCCGACTGAGTGCACCGCGTTGTGGTCGGAAGGTGGCGCCATCCCGGCGGACCGGGAGGGCATCGACATCGGGGACCGCGCCATCGAACAGTTCTCCGCCGAGATCGCCCAAGCGGGAACCATCGTTTGGAATGGTCCCATGGGGGTATTTGAGAAGGAAGGTTTTGACATCGGAACCAAAGCCGTGGCGGAGGCCATCGCCAAATCCGACGCCGTCAAAATCGTTGGAGGAGGGGACAGTGTCACGGCGGTGAACCAATTTGGCTTTGCCGATGCGATGGACCACATTTCCACTGGTGGAGGCGCTTCCTTGGAACTCCTCGAAGGCAAGATTCTGCCTGGGATCGCCGCCCTGACTGAAAAATAACCGACCGTAAACGACTATCTGAACCTTTTGCCCCCTTGCTGATATGAGCCGACGTTTGATCATCGCCGCCAACTGGAAAATGAACAAAACGCCCGCCGAAACGGCCGCGTTTTTGGAGGATTTCCTGCCCCGTTTTTCAGGCCCCTGCGGTGTGGACGTGGTCATCGCTCCGACCTTCGTGTGCCTGCCCAAGGCAGGTGAGCTGATGGCGGGACAATCGGCGGTCTCACTCTCTGCCCAGAACATGTCCGCAGAAAGCTCGGGAGCCTTCACGGGGGAGATCAGTGCCGACATGTTGAAATCGGTCGGAGTGCAGTATGTCATCCTCGGTCACAGCGAGCGGCGTTCCCTTTATGGTGAGACCGATGCCGGGATCAACAAGAAAGTCAAAGCAGCTCTGGCATCCGGTCTGTTGCCGATTCTTTGTGTCGGCGAAACCCTTGAAGAGCGCGATGGGGGCCGGATCGAGGAAGTTCTTACGGCCCAACTCACTGGCAGTTTGGAAGGCATCGACCAATCAGGGATCGAGAAAACGGTGATCGCGTATGAGCCTGTCTGGGCCATCGGCACCGGAAGAACCGCGACCCCCGGGCAGGCTCAGGAAACCCAAGCGTTCGTCCGCAAAGTTCTGGGAGACCTTTATGGAGTTGCCACGGCTGCCAACATCCGGATTCAATACGGAGGCAGCGCCAAGCCCGCCAACGCGGCGGAGCTTATTTCGCAGCCCGATGTGGACGGTTTCCTTGTCGGGGGAGCCAGTCTTGAGGCGGAGAGCTTTTATGGCATTGTCCAAGCAGGCATCGAGGCCAGCGCAACGTGAGCTGAAATGCCGGCCGGGATCGTGACCTGGCTGACCTTCAAGGCTCCTTCTTCCCGGGAGAACCCTCGGAGGGGAGCAGAATGATTTTGTTCAATTCCGTGCCGGGCGCCGGAAGGGGTTTGTCCTGATCATCCGTCGCCGTGCCCCCTCCCATCCAGGCGGTGAGGCGATGCTGTCGGCCGAGCGGTCCGGCGACATGCATCCCGCCGGTCAGGATGTCCAATGTGCCGTCGCCGTCGAAGTCAGCCACGTCAAAGGAGGCGATGTTGGTGGGGCTGTAGGCAATGCGCTGCTTCTTGAAATGCATGGCCCCATCATTTTCCAGCCAGATCAGCGATGGCATGTCGTGGACATCCCAATGGTAGTATAGATTGGAGGCGATAATGTCCAAATCTCCATCCTGATCCAAATCGCAGGGCAATGCCCGATAACAGTTGTGGTAGCTGAGCACTTGGTGGGGAATCATTTGCGAGAAATTGCCCGTGTTTTCAAGCCACCGGACGCCATGATAGGATTTGGGTTGGCCGTCCGTGTCCATCACATCCCCGTTGGATAGAATGACGTCCCTATCGCCGTCCTGATCGAGATCGGAAAGTTCGAAACCGGAGGATCCCCAGCTCGGGGTGGGGGCCCGGTCGAATACCCGGAAAGCGAATTTGCCACCGCCCTCGTTGAGGAATCCGCCCAGCATTTCATGCTGCTGGGTGAAGAGGCAAAAGAAGTCGGGGCGCCCATCGGTATTGAACTGCACCGGAGCCAACCGCATGGCCCCGTTGATTTGCATCAGAGTGTGGAGTTCCCGGCTTCCGTCGGCTTTGGTTTCCAGCCAGCCGAGCTGGCCGGTGGTCCGCCACCCGAACATGGAAACCACGTAGTCAAAGTCACCATCTCCATCAATGTCCGCGGGCAGAATATCGGTGATCCGCGGAACATTCCTGATCAGATACTGCGGCGTGAAATGCTGATGTCCATCGTTGACCAGCAGAATGCCGGCCCCAATGAGGGCTTCGTTGGGGCTCATGATCCCCATGCCGGCGACCACCACATCAAGGTCCTTGTCCCCGTCGCAGTCAAAAACCGTTGCCTTGACCGGAGCTTCGATGAGGGCCATCAGGGTTTCCTGCCATTGTCCCGCCATATACCGGAGCCAGGAAACCCGGCCAGGGCGTCCTTCGAAATTTTCGCAAATGATGGCATCGGGTCGACCATCCTGATCCAGATCGGTGACTTTGATGTTGGTGATCATGGGGCGCTCTGATTCTTGGGCCCAGCCGACGGACTGTTTGTGAAAAGGAATCTTGGAAGGGAGAAAATCATCCGGCAGCGCTTTCATGCCGACGGGACTGCGGGCCACATAGTCTGCCAACAGTTCCTCCATCGCCGGCTCGTTCACCGGCATCTGACGCAGTTGCATAAAGCCCTTCATTTCAGTGAAAAGCTTGGGCCAGAACTCTTTTGCGATCACGCTGGGATCGGGCGCGACATGGCAGTTGCCACACAAAGCCTGCCTCAGTGCCTCCATGGTGGGCGGTTTGACATCGGACGCGGGGACCGGAGCTGCTCCGGGAGTGAAAGTTGCGGGAGGTCGGGTGATTGAGAAATCTCCCAATCCCTGACCAGAAGCCATGTGTCCGGTTCCCCACAGCAACAGGACGAAGTGGATGATGGTGGCGGAATTACCGCCAGAGAAGGAGAAATAAGGGCGATGGAGGGCGGCCACTGGGGTAGAATGAACCACACTGGTCTTCGAATGCCAAAGAAACTCTGCGGAATTCAGCGGGATGGGTGAAAATTGGCCATTTTTTGCTTGAAAAACAAAAGCGATGAGCTACCGCTGAGGGCTCTATGGCGAAGAAATCTTGGATCGAGCGCAACAAGCGCAAGCAGAATACAGTGGCAAAATATGCCAAGCTCCGTGAGGAGTTGAAGGCAAAAGGGGATTACGTGGGGCTTTCCATGCTTCCCCGTGATGCCAGTCCGACCCGGTTGGTGAACCGTTGTGAAATTTCCGGTCGTCGCCGCGCCTATCTGCGCCGATTCAGAATGTCACGCCTTACTTTCCGGGAAATGGCCTCCAACGGGCTCATTCCGGGAGTCACCAAGTCGAGCTGGTAACAGCCATACGATCTGTTTAATTCGGCCGCGTCTCACGCTTGACGCGCCCTGTTTGGTTCGCTAGGCTTATTGGCCGGAGAATTGTTGCTGTAGGGGACTTTCTGCATGCGGAGGCATTTCTCCGTCCAGGATCGGAAACGCGTTCAGTCTCTCCTGCACTCACCGATGCCTACCTACGAATACATTGCCGAAGATCCCAACAAAGCCTGCCGGGTTTGCGCGAAAGGCTTTGAGCTTCGTCGGCCGGTGAGTCGGCCTCCGCTTGAGAAATGTCCCCTGTGCCGGGCTCCCGTCAAAAAGCTGGTTTCGAGAATCAATACTCCGACCATCTCCAAGCCTCTTTCTGTGAGCGATGCCAAGTCGGCGGGATTCACGGTTTTGGAGAAGAGGGATGAAGGCGTGTATGAGAAACTTTGAAATGGGTGATCTGAATCCAAACGAGGTGTTTAGCCTCCCATGAGTTGTCCCCTGATTGCGGTTTGGCTTGCCTTTGGTCCTACGAACGAGGTTCCTTCAGCCACTTGGACGATGTCCGCCAGTGAGGTTGGGTGGCAATTGGTGTTGGTTTTGGGATTGGTCATCCTGAACGGCTTTTTCGTTGCCGCCGAATTCGCGCTGGTCAAAGTCAGGGCCAGTCAGCTCCAGGAAGCAGAGGAAGAAGGACGCAGCGCCGCCTCGCAGACCTTGAAGATGGTCCACGCCTTGGACCCCTACCTTTCGGCCTGCCAACTTGGCATCACCTTGGCAAGTCTCGCCTTGGGTTGGTTGGGAGAGCCTTTCATTGCCCGCCTTCTCGGTCCGTTGCTCATTGGGGCCGGGCTTTCCGATGCCTGGGTTCGCGGGGTGGCCTTTTTGATCGCCTTCAGTTGCATCACCTTCCTGCACGTGGTGGCAGGGGAGTTGATGCCAAAATCCCTAGCCATCCGGAAATCGTTCGAGACGTCGCTGATTGTCGCCAAACCGCTGCACCTGTTTTATCTGATCTTCCGTTGGCCCATCGCCGTCCTCAATGGGAGCGGGAATTGGGTTCTGAAGAAGCTTTTCAGAATCGACCCGATCACGGGGCACGAGTCGATCCATTCCACGGAAGAACTCAGCATGCTGATCGACCAATCGGAGAGGGGCCTCCAGGTCACCAGTACCGAGCGCGAGATTCTGCAAAATGCTCTGTTGCTCAATGAACGCACCGTCAAAGAGATCATTACGCCCCGTGTCAATGTGATTTCCTTGGACGAGGAAGCCTCGTTCCAGAAGAATCTCGAAATGGCCATCATCTCCAAGCACACCCGATTCCCGGTGGTCAAAGGTCATCTCGACAACACTATCGGACTGGTTCACGTCAAGGATCTGTTGGCAGAAATGCAGACCAGCGAGCCGAATTTGAAACGCATCCTCCGCCCCATCACGGTCGTGCCCGAGCAGTTGGAACTCGACAAGCTTCTCAAGCTGTTCCTCGAATCCCAATCCCACATGGGGTTGGTCGTCGATGAGTTTGGGGGAGCGCTCGGCTTGGTGATGCTCGAAGATGTCATTGAGGAACTCGTTGGGGAGATCAAGGACGAGTTCGATGAGGAATCCAAAGATTTCAGGAGACTTGGAGACGGTTTCGTCATCAAGGCGAGAGTCCCCTTGTATGAGATGGAGGAACTCGTCGGACTTGCGTTGGAAAGCGAGGATGTCTCCACCGTCGGAGGATTTGTCACCCATCGGCTTGGCTATTTGCCTCGAATTGGGGAGAAAATCATCCTGGAGGAGGAAGGTTACGAAATCACCGTTCTCGATGCCGATGAACGTGTCGTCATCGAACTGGTCTTCCGTAAACTTGTCCAGGGAACCAATGCGCCAATGGCGGAGGGCGAGTTGGTGAACCCGGAATCCTGATCGCAAGAGACTGCCCTAATGCCCTTCTTCTGGGGAATAAAACACCAACGGCCGTCCTGTGGCGAGCCCGGTGAGGGTCACCTTGGTGCTATTCGGATCCCAATCAGCAAAAAAGACACCTTTCTTATCCTTCTCCGTAACCGGAATCGTGGTGGCTTCGACCAGAGCTTTGGTGTGCGTGTTGACCATCACAACCAGGAACTGCGGGGAATTGGCGTAGGAGGTGGATGGTTGGTGGATGACCTGAAAGCGGTAGTTCCCATTGGGTGACACCTCATTGACCAACGTTTTGGGGGTGCTTGGGGTGGCAAACCAAACGGCAAAGCCACCTGCCGCAGCAAGGCACATCGTGGCCGAGAGTTTGGAGAGCCCCAAAAACAATTTCATCTAATAGGTTGAAGACAATTAACGCTAAATGCTGTTTTTACTAAAACAAGTCAAAAAACCATAAAAAATAACACAATTTACTGCCTCATAGACGAACTGGAGGGGGAATTGGGAGGGGAGAGATTGGCCTGTTCGGGATGATCATAGAACCAGACGGCTTCCCTTTTGGACAATACGATGAGAGTGAACACCCCCAAGGTGGTCCCGAACGGTATTTGCAGACACTGCACGACCGCCATCACCAGGCTGAACTGGCGTCCCTCCAACCGGGCCAATTTTCGGCCTGAAATAATGGTCAATATCCCAAGTGTCAGAGCAATGACCGTGATCCCAAGCCCAATGACGGTAAACACGCCGCCCATGACTTGGGAAGGAAGGTCCATGTCCGGGGATGGTGCTCTTCCCGCAGGCGCTTCCGCCATTTTGGTTAGTTCGGGCATTTTCAGGAAGACAAGTCCCATGGCCACATATAGCAGTCCAAAAAGAGCCCCCAAGCAGTCCAATCCACCCACTACATAGTGCATGATGCTGAGCGTCCGGATATGATCCAGGACGGGATGGTAACCCACCGCGGTTGGGCCGGGAGGGAGAGGGGGGGCTTGCTGGTTGGGAGGAGGTTCCATGTGGGTGGGATCACGTTGGGAGCAAACGGGCCAGCTCTTCGAGGAGATACCGGTTCAGTTGGATGCCGGCTTCAAAGTTGGCCACCGGAAAGTTCTCGTTCGGGGCGTGGGCCTGGCAATCGGGAAGCGCGAGGCCGAGCATCAGAGTGTCTGTCCCAAGGACGTCTTTGAAGCTCCTGATGATGGGGATGCTGCCTCCTTCGCGAATCAAAAGACTGGGTTTGCCAAAGGTCTGCTCCAAGGCCCGCTGGGCCGCCATGCCCTGGGGACCCAGCGGGTCCATGACGTACCATTGTCCGTGGTGACCCTCGTGGATTTCCAAAGTCACCCCCGGAGGGCAATGGCGTTCGAGATGTTTCCTCGCCAAGCGGAGCACTTCCTGGGGATCCTGATCCGGCACCAAGCGGAAGGAAAGTTTGGCACACGCTTCGCGTGGAATGACAGTTTTGGAGCCGGCGCCCTGGTAGCCTCCCCAAATGCCGTTGACTTCGGCCGTGGGGCGGGCCCACCGGCGCTCCAGTGAGCTGTATCCGGCTTCGCCAAATACTGCGGGCACTCCGGTTTCGGAGCGGGTCGCCAAGTCGCCGTCAGGGAGCCGGGCCCATTGCTCCCGTTCCCACTCCTGCAGTGGGCGAACGGTGTCGTAAAAGCCTTCAATGGCGATCCTGCCGTTGTCTTCATGCAGACTCGCGACCAGACGGGCCACGGCGGTGGCAGGGTTCATGACCCCACCGCCATAGATCCCGGAGTGAAGATCACTGGCCGGACCGGAGACCTTGAACTCCAAACAGGCGATGCCGCGCAGTCCATAGGTCAGGGTGGGCACTCCCGGGCCAATCATCCCGGTATCCGAGACCGCGATGACATCGCATTGCAGCTCATCCGCATGGTCTCGCAGAAAGGGCTCCAGATGAGGACTGCCGATTTCTTCCTCCCCTTCGAGGAGGAAAATCACATTGACTGGGAGGTCTCCTTTTTCTGCCAGCGTATCGGCAACCCCGCAGAGGTGGGCATAGTGTTGTCCTTTGTTGTCCGTGGAGCCCCGGGCAAAGATCCGCCCATTTCGTATTTCAGGCTCGAACTGAGGGCTGTCCCACAGCTCCAGAGGGTCCACTGGTTGAACATCATAGTGGCCGTAAATCAGGACCGTCGGACGATTGGGTTTCGCCTCGGAACGGGCGATCACGACCGGATGTCCCGGTGTGGGATGCAGTTCCGTGGTCAGCCCGATGCTGCGGCATTTCTCTACCAGCCAGTCGGCGCAGGCGCGGACATCCGCCTGGTGCGCGGGATCGGTCGAGATGCTGGGAAAACGAAGGTGGGTCAGGAGGTCGTCGAGATGGCTCATGTCTGATGCAGGGGCTATTTAGAAATGGGGATGTCAGCGGATTTGCGAAGGTCCACCCTGGGTGATCTGGTAATTTTGGAAGGCCAGGAAGCCAAAAAAGACACCGGCGAAGAGATTGCCCATGGAAACAAAAACCAGGGCCGTGATGCCTCCGGCGATGACCCCGATTTTGGCGGTGGTGGTGATGCCGCGTCCCAACGCCGCGTCGGTGATCCTGCCTCCGTCCAGAGGGAGCACGGGGATGAGGTTGATGAATCCCCAAAAGAGACAGATGTAAGAAAAGAGTCCCAAAAACATCAGGAAATAGGGGTTCCAGGATGCCGTTAATTCGGACCGTCTCAGAAGCAGGGCCACGCAACCAAAGGCAATTTCCACTCCCGGACCGGCGGCGGAGATGATGATGGATTCTTTTCGGGAAAAATACCCCTGGGAGCTGGCATACCCTCCGAACCCATAAAGGTGAATTCGGGTGTTTTTGCCGCCAAATTTTCGGTAAGCCAAGGCGTGTCCCATTTCATGAATGATGAACGAGACGAACCAGACAGTCATCCAGATGAGAGCCCCGAGGGTTCCGGCTCTTCCTCCGGCTTGGAAAAATGGTAGGCCAAACAGGGCGCCGATCGCCCAGAACATCCATTCGATGGTGATGGGAATGCCTAAAAGCGAGAAACGGAGCATGAATCAGAGGGGCAGGAAAGAACCGTCCGAAGCATGCCACAAAAGTAATCAGAACGCCACTGTCGCGTGGAACGATCCCTTTCCCCCGCGTTGCCTCATAAATAAAGACGCCGAAGGGGAGATTCCTGAAAAGTCGGTTGAGGCCCATTGCCTCATAACCGAGGACACCGTGGCA
>JADZAX010000512.1 GCA_020852405.1 Verrucomicrobiales bacterium | reverse complement strand
TTCCTGGACGCGGTGCACCCGTTTCTCAATGCTGTAAACAGGCTCCAGATATTCGTCCAGTTTGGAACGGTCCGCCGCGCCGACCTTCTTCTGAAGCCGCCGGGCATCCTCAAGCACCAGGTCGACGACCTGAGTTTCATAGCTGCGTTCACCGGACGCAGGAACCGGGGCACCGGACACGGCAAGCCGGCGCTGCCAGTTGGGGGCAACCAGTTGGCGTCCTTTGAACATCCGATCAAACGCCATCCGGGGATTCCGCTCGACCGGGAGGGAGCGTCCCTGCTGGTCGAAGAAAAACGAGGTTTCTCCCCCGGCAGATCCCATCCGAATGGTGGAGATCAGACTTTGGGAGCCCACGATTTCCGCGGCCCGCTCATCCACCGACTGTCCCGCAATGGGTTTGCCATCCTCTTTCCCGACCTTGTCCGATCCGGTCAGATGAAGGTAGGCGCAGTGTTCGTGGGCGTTGATCCTACCATCGGAACCGCCCGATTGGGAAAGATTGGAAAGAATGAGCAAATCCTCCTTGTGAGGCTCCAAGGACCTCAGAATGGACGGCAGTTTTCCCAGCCGACCCGTTTCCTGCGGGACCCAGGATTCGCTCACCGTTCCCCCCGTGACCGTGTAAATGCCGAACCGCACCGGCGGTCCCACGGGCACCCTGGAACCAGCCCGCAGCACCGTGGGAGCGAGAGACTCCAGAAACGGCAACGCTGCCAGCACGCCGGCCCCCCGCAGAAAAGAGCGACGGGCGAGCGGGGCCAGGGACTGGTATTTCTGGATCGTCTTCATTCGGATTTGCGGTGCTGGAACGGAAAGCTCTCCACCACTTGGATGATGAGAGCAGAAAACCGGAAATCATCTTGCGCGATCGCGGTGACGATCCTGTCGAGTGCCGGCTCGTCATAATAACTCAATTCCCTCCCCAGCGCGTATGCCAAAATTTGTGACGCCGCATTGCGGACGAAGAGGGGCTGCTTGTCCCGCAAGACCTTGCGCAGTCCGCTGATACCGCGGAATTCCCCCACTCCCGGCAACTGCCCCAGATTGTCGGTCGGCTTCCCTCCGATGTCCGAACGCCAACTTCCGATGGCGTCAAAATCCTCCATCGCAAATCCCAGCGGATCGATGCGTTTGTGGCAGGCCACGCAATTGGCTTCCGAAGCATGTTGGGCGAGTTTTTCACGGAAGCTGGCCGGCTCCTCCCGGTTCTTATCGGGCGGTGCGAAACTTCCCGCATTGGGCGGTGGGGGCGGCGGCGGCGTGCCCAACAGGACCTCGAGAATCCATTTCCCGCGGGCCGTGGGCTTGGTCCGGTCGGTGTGCGACGTCATCGTGAGGATGCTGCCCATGCCAAGCACCCCGCCCCGGTGATCCTCTGGACGGAGCGCCACCTTGGCAAACTCCTTGCCCGGCACTGCCGCCAGACCGTAATGCTTCGCCAATTCAGCGTTGGCGAACGTGTAATCAGCGTCCAGCAGTTCCAGAATGCTGCGGTCCTCACCCCGCAGGTTCTCACAAAACAGGCGTGTCTCCTGCTCCATCGCATTGCGCAGACTCCTCGTGAAAGTCGGAAAGTTGTTCTGGGAGGGCAGGGCTTTTCCCAATTGGGGCAGCTGCAGCCACCTTTCAAAAAACTGGCGGGTCAGGGCCCCGGCCTTTCGATCCGCCAGCATGCGCCGCACTTGGGCGGCCAAGATTCCGGACTGGGACAGGCTGCCGTCGTCGGCCAGTCCGAGCAGTTCCTCATCCGGCATGGTCGACCAAAGAAAATAAGACAGACGCACCGCCAGCTCATGATCCCCCACCCGCCCCACCGTTCCGGAAGGCATCACCGGCGTTTCCAGGCGCAGCAAAAAATGCGGGGACACCAGGGCCGGCTTCATTGCTTTGCGCAGGGCGGCCTCAAAAGGGTCGCCTCCGGCCAACGCCGCATCAGCCAACCGGGCGAAGGGCTCGATTTCCTCCTTGGCGACTGGCCGACGGTAGGCCCGGTGGAGAAATGTCCCCAAAATTCGGCGGAAGGAATCGGCGGTCTCCTTGGTTTCTGGAGGACCCGGCCCCAGAAGGGATTTCCGCGCTCCGGCCGCGCCCGCCTCGGTGAACAAATACTCCAGGGCAAGATCCGCGGCGGTGAAGTATTTCTCCATCAGGGAAGGCTCCAAAACCAACCCGCCGGCGCGGTTGGCAAATCCTTCCACCACGTTTTCCTCAGGGATTCCCGCCGGCCCTGCCGGATCGAAAGTGATCCGCAGCAGATCTTTCATCGTCTGGGAGTATTCCAGCCGGGTCAACTGTCTCGTCAGGGGCGGGCCGGGATCCGGATGCCGGGTGGTGTCAAAGGCTTCCCCGATCCAGCCAAGCAGCACTCCGCGATCTTCCGGCGGCAACGGAGGCTCGTCATCGGGAGGCATCTCGCCGGAGCGGATCTGCTCCGCCGCTTTGCGCCACTGCCCGTAAAGTTTCATCGCGGAGGCGGTATCCTTGGCTCCGGAAAAGTCCACGCCGCCCTTCTGCTTTTTCTCCCCATGGCAGTTGAGGCAGTGACGGGCCACCACCGGCCGGACCTGCCCCGCAAAGTCCGGTGCGGCCATGGCGCAGGCGGGGAACAGCAAGAGGAGAACGGACCATCGGAACATCTTGTTGGGGAACGAGCCGGGGCCGAAAATTCTGACGTGGCCCCCGGTTTTTCCTCGAACCACGCCGGTTGATGGAACTTGGTCAGCGGTCATCCATGGTTTTCACCCGTTCCTCCGGTGGCAGCTTCACATTGGGAAATCCATTGGGCCGGAACCTGACAATGCGTCCGGGGCGGAAGCCTTCCAGGAGTTCCCGGATTTCGACGCGGAGTTGCAGCCCGCTGCTTCCGGGAGGAGGATTGGGGAGATCGGTGAAGTCCAGAATCGGACCGCTTTTGTTGTCGTGATCCTGCCACCAGGAGAGGAGAGTCCACTCCGCGGCGGCGATGGCGGCCCCTCCGCCAGGTTTGGCCTGAGCCCGGGCCGCTTCGTAGAGCGAGGAATCCATTCCCCCGAACAAGGTCAGCGTGACAATGCCTTTTCCTCCCGCTTGGTGCTCCACCCGGTCAATCCAGCCGGGGAGCCAGCGGTGCCGCAGATAACGAAGATGGATTTGCCGCTGCACTTCAGTGGCCACAGTGCGGCTCTCCCCGTCGATCCAGACATCGATGCATTGAAACCTCCCATAGCGCCATTCCGGGCACCAGGAAAGGTTGACCTGGACCTCCTCTCCCGCCGCCAGATCCGACACGCTGGCAATCTGCCGACCTTTCCAAACCCGGGTGCTGGCATCAACATCAAACGTTTGCTCCGCAGCCAGACCGTCCACGGTCTCCGGTCCTGTGGCTTGGACGGTCAATGTTCCCGCCTGGGAATCGATCGAAGCAATCTTCCAGGCCCGCCCCCGGCACTGGTAAAAACTAAAGTCGTCCTCCAACGAAAGGGCGTGGCTGTATTTCGGGACATACTTCTCAGTGGCCTTTTCGGGAGCGGGAATGGTGGTGTCACCCTCTGGAGGGAGGAGAAAATACCCATGCAAAACGGTGCCGATCGGAATGTCGCGCAGCTCGGCGGGGGCCCCATGGTAGCTCACCGTTCCATAAGGCAGCAAGGCGAACCGGTGACTGGGAGCGGCGTGGTAGCGGTTCTCCTCGGTGTCCCCTTTGAGGCGCAACGCCCCGCGGCGATTGACATGATCGATCTCCACCAGTTCGCCACAGAAATAGTGACCGGCTCCCGGGGGCGGGAATTCACCGGCTTTGGGGCGGTAGTCCGGATTCTCGCCGGCCCCCTGGGCCCGTCCGCGCCCTCCGCAGAGCAGGAAAACGACAGCAAGGATGAAGGCTCCCGACCGGATCATGCCTCCACCTCCGCCAGCGTTCCCTTGCTGTCCCCGAAAGCGTCCATTTCCAGCCCCATCTTTTGGGCCATGGTCAACAGCAGGTTGCTGACCAGAGCCTTCTCATTGACCGGCTTGTGGTAGATACCGGGGTGTTTGTCGTAGCCTTGAAAATCCTTCAACGCCGCATTGAAATCGACGTGCCGCCCGTGCCTCAGACCCAGGCGGGCCCCGCCTGCCAGGATCAGGGGGAGGCTGGCATTCCCATGGCTGTGGCCGTAGGCCATCCCACTGCCGTAGAGCGCCATCGTGGTGTCGAGCAGCGGTCCCCCGGCGTCCTCCACCGCACCGAGACGATCCAGGAAATACCCGAACTGAGCGACATTGAACGCATCGCTCTCCGCAAGCTGCCGCAGCAGATCGGGATTCCCATTATGATGGGAAAGCGAGTGCCGGTCCTGCCTGACGCCGATTTCCGGCACGGCCGGCCCTTTGCCTTCCTCGCCGGTGCTGAACGTCGCGACCCGGGTCATGTCGGTCTGGAACGCCAGCACAATCAGGTCATAAATGGTGCGGAGGTAGTCGCCCAACATTTCCAGGGAGACCTCGCGGTTGAGATGAGCCTGGTCCTTGGGATCCAAGGTGGGGCGCGGCGTGTCGAGCCACTTGTCGGATCGCTCGGTTCTGACCTCGACCTCGCGCACCGCCGTGAGGTATTGTTCCAAACGGCCCCGGTCCTCATGGCCGAGTTGACGGCTGAGGCTGTCGGCCTCCTCGATGACGGCATCCAGAATGCTGCCCCGGCGCTGGTAGCCCCGGCGTTGGCTGGCAATGCCGCCTTTGGGATCTTCAAACATTTCCCGGAAGGCGACGCCCGGGCTCGACAGGGCCGGCAGCTGGATGCCGTCCGCATTCCACGCGAGGGACTGCCCCTGATTGCTGATCTCCAGGGAGGCATACCGGGTGATGGGCGCGGTGACCTGGGCCATCAGTTGGTCCACCGAAATGGAATTCCGGTCAGTCTGGCCGAGCTTGCCTCCCGTAAGCCAGATCTTGCTGCAATTGTGGTGGTTGCCCAGACCGTGGGGATGGTGCAACCCGCTGAGGGGAGTGATGACCGCCCGGTGTTTCTCGAGAGATTGGAGGGGCTGGGAAAGGCGGTAGCCCTCTCCGGCATCGAGGATCTGGTAATCCTTGGTGTTCACCCCGTTGGGCAGATAGATGAAGACGCTCCGTCGAGCCTGCAGAACCGCATCGGCGGCACCGGCCCGGAGCGGACGCATCATCTCCAAAAAGGGAAGCGCCAAGGTCACTCCGGCCCCCCGGAGAAGGCGCCGCCGGTTCATCAGCCAGCGCTGGGTTTGGATGTTCATGGGCGTTCTGGGTTGGGTTCAGCGTTTCAGAAAAAGATCCGACATCACGAGATGTTCAATGAGCGAACGAAGCCGGTAATCCTCCTGCTTCGCCGCCGCAGCGATGGCCTTGATGTGGGCGGAGTCGTCGAAGGTCATGACCCGGCGCAGGGAAAAGGTCGCGAGCTGTTCCACGAAGGCTTCCGCAAACCGGTCGATGTCCTGCACCAGCAGGCTTTTGAATTCCGCAGGGCCCGAAAAGGTCCGACCGTCGGGAAGCTCGCCCGCGGCATTGACGGGAGGATTGGCCCCCTGGCCGGATTTGATGACTTCCTCGGTCCGCCACTGGCCGATCGCGTCGTAGTGGTCAAAGGCGAATCCCAGCGGATCGATCTTGCGGTGGCAGGCCGCGCAAATGGCGTGGGTCGAATGGGCTTCCAGTTGCATCCGCACGGTGGCTTTCGGCTGGTCGGATGGGGTGGGCTCCAACGGCATCACATTGGGCGGTGGCGGAGGCGGCGTCTTCCCAAAAATGGCCTCTGAAATCAGAACGCCCCGGTGGAC
>JADZAX010000511.1 GCA_020852405.1 Verrucomicrobiales bacterium | reverse complement strand
TGGTCTCCCCATCGATCAGCGCGGCCACAATGTCGCGGTTGCGGGGTTCCTTGATCTCCAGAATCACGTGGTCACCGTCGAGAATGTGCGCTCCGATCATGGATTCACCACGCACTTTCAGGCCGAAAAGTTTGGCCCGGGGATTTACGCCGAGGCTCCGGGCGTCCACGGAGAGAGTGCCTTCGGTCACCGGGGCCGCGCTTTCGCCGAAACCGGCGGGAATGTGTCCGTAAACCGGCACATCGATCAGTGGTTCACGCTCGGGGGTTGTCTCCAGGACCAGAGCGCGGGCTTTTCCGGGAGCCCGGCGGATCAGGCCCTTGCGCTCCAGAGCCCGCAAATGGGAGACCGCAGCCGTTTGGCTGGCGAAGCCAAAATGTTCCTGAATCTCCCGTGTCGAGGGCATGAACCCGGTGCGGCGTTGGGTGGATTCGAGAAATTGGAGAAGTTCTTGCTGGCGCTCGGTGATCATTGTGAACAGTGTTACACTGAACAGTCTCGGAAATTGCACTTTCTGCAAGCCAAATTTGAGGCATATTCTGATCCTCCCTTTCCAGCCATCCGAATCGTCGAACCTCCCGTGTTTTTGTCACACTCCCAGCGGCCTTTGCATTGGCTCAACCGGATATCTGTTCTGGTCTGTGGTGTGACCATGGGGATTGCCTGGACCAGTCCCGCGCCGCTCTGCGCCCAGACTCCGGGCGGAGAAACTTCGCCGTCGGAGGTTTCCCCGGAAACCACCAAAGGGGGCAAGGAGACGGAAAAACAGAGCCAGTACAACAAAAATAACAGTCCCAGCGGGATGCAAATCGGAACTGTGGCGCCGGAAGCGGCGGCGTCCCTGCCACAGCAAGCCCAGGAGTATGCCAAGGCCGGCGCTCTGGCCTCATCCGAGCAGAATTGGAAAGCCGCCCGGGAGGCGTATCAAAAGATGGTCGCGATTCTCCCCAACAACGCACTCGCCCTTTCCAATCTGGGCATTGTGGAATACCGGCTCGGCCAGTATGACAGCGCCCGTGATTGTATCCGCAAAGCACTTTCTCTGAATCCGGCGATTGCCCAGAACTGGCTTACTCTCGGATTGATCTACCTCAATATGCGTGAACTCGACCTCGCTCTGGCGGCGCTGGCGCGGGCGGTGCACGAGGATCCACGCGACCCCCGGATCCATCTTTACATGGCCGTGGTGGTCCGGGAATATGGCTGGCCGGGAGCCGCGCAGGAGGAACTGCTCCGTGCCATCAAGCTCGATCCTGATTACGCGGATGCCCATTTCAATCTTTCCCTGCTCTACCTGGAGCAAGAACCGCCTTTACTCGAAATGGCGCGCCGGCACTACTTTCTGGCCACCCAAAAAGGGGCCAAGCCCGATCTGGAGGTGGAAAAGCGTCTTGCCCAACTTGCTGCGGAGGCTGAAAAAGGGGCCGCCACTCCCGGGACGGCGGCGTCGGCGACGAAAACTCCCGCCAAGACGCCTTAACCCGTTGCACCTCGCTCCGGTCCTCACCGTCCGCACCCAACCATCTCGTTCACAATTCTTCCTACTCATGCCCACTCCGTTCCTCCATAAGCTTGCCTTCTGGTTCCTTGGTTTTTCCCTGCTTGGTGCGGCCGCCTGCCGTCAGGAGGCCCCGGCAATGCCCCAGCCCCAGCCGGCCGTTTTTCCCCAACCGGCGCCGGCGATGTCACCTCCGCCGAATTTTGCCAGTCTGCCAACCCAGTCCATCGGCTTCGGCACGGCCATCCCCCGGGGGGCCACCCCTGCGGTTTCCGCGCGCGCTGCCATTGTCGTCCATGCCAACAGTGGTCAGGTGCTCTTCGCCAAAAATGCCGACGTGCGCTACCCGGTCGCCAGCACCCAGAAACTACTCACCGGACTCATCCTCGCGGAAGCCGGGAACCTATCAAAATCCGTCCATGTCTCCGCCGGTGACACCTATGTGGAGCCCACCAAGCTGGGGCTCCGG
The DNA here is from genome assembly GCA_020852405.1 of Verrucomicrobiales bacterium. Lineage (GTDB taxonomy): Bacteria > Verrucomicrobiota > Verrucomicrobiia > Verrucomicrobiales > DEV007 > JACKQE01. The sequence goes on along the minus strand of JADZAX010000511.1, from coordinate 3,587 downwards.
TCCGGCGACGTCTACCGGAAAGAAGCCCTTCTCAGGGCCATGCTGGTGAAAAGCTGCAATGACATCGCCCGCTGTCTGGCCCGCGACCATGCCGGCAGTGAGTCAGCCTTTGCCCAAGTGATGAATCAGAAAGCAGCCAGCCTTGGGATGACCAATTCTCATTTTGCGAATGCAAGCGGTCTGCCGGCCTCGGGACAATACTCCACGGCCCGGGATCTCTCCATTCTGGCAACGGCGGCGATGCGGAACAGCTTCGTGAGGCAGTGTGTCGGCACCCGTTCACTCTCGTTTACGATGGCCAACGGCAGCACCACGGTTCTCCGGACAACCAACAAGGTAATGGAGCGCTGTTCCTTCTGCACCGGCATGAAAACAGGAACGACCAATGCCGCGGGGCGTTGCCTGGTCTCGAGTGGCAGCAATGGCGGGAAGAACGTCATCGTGGTCGTTCTCGGATCGACCTCGGCGAATGTTTGGAACGAGAGCGAGGCGCTGCTGCGCTGGGGACTGGGGCTTTGACCTGGCTGGTAGAACTTTCCGGTCAGAACAGCCGGCCGGTCAGTTCCAGTTGGCGGTTCAGCTTGGTGGCGTAAATCTCCACCGCTTCCGCGTCAGGCAGGCAGCGGGTGTCCTCGTTGAGCCGGGCGTGGTCCGCGCAGAGCGACTCATAGTCGGCGGGGTGCCCCGACGCGGTGAGCGCCACGTGGGCGGCCTGCAGACAGGCCCCGAGACCGGCCCCTTCGGCGGTGGCCAATCCCACCACCGGGACTCCAAACACATCCGCGGCGATTTGCCGCCAGACGGCACTTTTGGTTCCTCCGCCGGTGAGCCGGATTTCCGTAGGCACCACCCCGAGTTCGCGGAAGCGGCGCAGACCATAGGCGAGGCCGAGGGTCGCGCCTTCCATCGCGGCCCGTGAGATGTGGGCAGGGCTGGCGTTTGATCCGTTCATGCCATGCAGCACCCCGGATGACTCCGGGAGGTTGGGGGTCCGTTCGCCGTTCAAGTACGGAAGGAAAGTGAGCCCCGCCGCTCCTGCGGCGACACTGCTGATCTGACGTTCCATTTCCTCATGGGTCCAGCCAAACCAACCGCGAACGGTTTCGGTGACGACCGTGACGTTCATGGTGCAGGCCAGTGGCAACCAACCGTCAGCACTGTCGCAGAAGGCGGCGACCTCCCCTTGGGGATCGATGACAGGGCTGGAGGCGCAGCCATAGAGCGTGCCTGAGGTTCCGAAACTGGCGGTGATGACGCCCGGCGTGACATTGCCGGTGCCAATGGCTCCCATCATGTTGTCTCCTCCCCCGGCACTGACGAGAATCCGGGAACCATCACCGAGGCCCCATTCCGCAGCCAGTTCAGGTCGCAGGTGGCCCTGGGCGGTGAGGCTCGATCCGAGTTCGGGGAGCAGGTCCGCTGCGGCCGGATCGATGAAGGCGAGGAGTTCGGGGCACCATTCCCGGGTCCGCACATTGAGCCATCCCGTGCCCGAAGCGTCGCCGTATTCCATGCGTTTGACCCCGGTGAGCCAGAAATTGAGGTAGTCGTGGGGCAGCAGGACGCACCGGGTCCGCGAAAAATGATCCGGTTCGTTCTGTTTCAGCCAGAGCAATTTGGGGGCGGTGTAACCGGGGAGAATGGCATTGCCGGCCAAATCGATCAGGCCGGAGGCTCCACCGAAGGCAGCCGCATACTGGGCGCACTGGTCGGTCGTGGAGGTGTCGCACCAGAGCTTGGCAGGGCGGACCACCTCGTCCTTTTCATCGAGCACGACCAGTCCGTGTTGTTGGCCGCTGACCCCGATGCCGCACACCTCGGATCTCCGTCCCCCGATCTTGGCGAGGCATTCCAAAATCGTGGACCGGACGGCGTTGATCCAGGTCCGGGGATCCTGCTCGAGGTGTCCCGGGGGAAGGCCGGGGAGGAGGTCATATTTGGCCGAAGACTCCGCGAGGATGGACCTTGTCCCGAGATCAAGGACTATGGCTTTGGTGCTTTGGGTGCCGCTGTCGATGCCGATGGTGAGCATGAGAGAAAGAAATGGATGGAGAGTTGGAGAGGAATGTGGGAGAAAGCGGTCCCGGGAGCAACCGCAAAAAAAGCCCCGGGGATTCCCGGGGCTTTGCAAACTCAGGTGGTGGTGCCGGGCCTTATTTCGCGGCGGTCTGAGCGGGGGGCTTGTCACCGCCGGAGGCGTCATGGAATTGCGCGAAATGCTTCCGCAGGACGTCCTCACCAAAGTCGCCGTCGAACTCCCGCCACACCGCGTGAGGATGATAGGCGTCATTCTGCACGTTGGCGTATTCAAAGAGGAACGTCGGTCCTTGAATCCGGTAATACTGGCCCTGGCCCATTTCCAGGCCGCCCGCCCAGGCAAATTGGATTTTGTCGAAGCCGGCGGCATCGATCTTTTTCATGTCGGCCTCCGCGAGGGAAGGGCGGATACGGGACACATAGATTTCGATGATGCCGTGGAGCGCTTTCTGCTGCTCGGGGGTCAACGTGGAGGCCATGATGCCTTTGTGCTCCAAGGCTTCCACTTTGGGTTTGTCGAGCGTCAGGACATCTTTCGGTGCGGTGGCGTCGATGATGGCGACTTTCTGCTGGGCTTCGTCGAGGGACTTAATAAAGGCCCGCGCCTGGTCTTCCTCCGCGGCGAGCACGCGCAGCACTTTGCGGGGGCCTTCTTTGATGAATCCGGGATTGGCCCCATAGACATTCGGTGTGCTGGCGACAACCTCGCCCTCGGCGATGGTGAAATTGATCGACAAATGATGTCCCTCAAAGCGCCAGGCCCAAATTTTGTCCGTGGCAGGATTGCCAAAAATGGAGACGAAATACCCTTCCGGATTGCGCTTCTCGGAATGGTTTTCCAGTTCCCAGAGCACCTGCTCCAGGCTCATCACTGTCAGAGCCTGGGTGAATCCGCGGTGGCTCAGGCCGGTGCTCAGCAGGGCACAGGCGAGATGCTGCTGGTCTTCACGCATGTCTTTGATGGGGAGCCCGTTTCGGGCGGTTGGAATGTAGTGCCAGTTGGTCCTTTCGGCGTCCTTCAGTTCGAACATGGCCTTGGCCCGTTTCTCGGGTTCGAGATTGTTGAGGAAGTCGCTGGCGGCGGCCACCATCGCTTCTGTCGCCTCGTGGGCGCGAAGGGCGGGGCCAACGAGCAGGAGTGCGGCCAGGAGGATGGAGACGGGGAAAAGTCTTTGATTCATCATGGTCGCATTCTGGATGGCTCCGCCTCCCGGTGCAATGCCAAAGTCAGACCTGAATGCGCAAGGGAGAACCCAGTGCAGGCCAGCATCGCCAAGCGGGAAGACAGAGAGGAAAGCGGTGGATTTTCCGACGGTCTCGTTGATCATTTGGATGGAAAGTGACCAAATCGTTGCGGGTTGACTTTTTGGTGGGCATGATTATTTTAAAACCTTGAATAATTTCTAAAAGGAAAGCATGAGGTGTCCCCGATGTTCCAAACCAGTCGATGAACTGGCGGAGACCTGTTATGCCTGCCATTACTCGATCAAGGAAGCTGAGGCCTTCTTTGGTTCCAATCTGGTGCAAATGGACCGTCTCCACGATGTGGC
>JADZAX010000510.1 GCA_020852405.1 Verrucomicrobiales bacterium | reverse complement strand
GGGGTGACTGGCTGGGCGGGAGGCGTGGCCGGTGTTGCTGGAGGGGTGACTGGCTTGGCGGGAGGCGTGGCCGGTGCCGCGGGAGGGGTGACTGGCTTGGCAGGAGGCGTGGCCGGTGCCGCCGGAGCCGGAGGGGTGACTGGCTTGGCGGGAGGCGTGGCCGTTGCCGCCGGAGCCGGAGGGGTGACTGGCTTGGCGGGAGGCGTGGCCGGTGCTGCCGGAGGGGTGACTAGCTTGGCGGGAGGCGTGGCCGGTGCTGCCGGAGGGGTGACTGGCTTGGCGGGAGACGTGGCTGGTGCTGCCGGAGGGGTGGAACTGTCGGGTACGATTTTAACTGGTCCGGTGCCAGGTGCCACTGATTTGGGTTCCTCTTTTGGAGGGGCAGGCGGAGCCACCCGGGGAACTTCCTTTTGTTTGGCGGTTGCGATGCGCTCAACAACCATGTCGGCATAGGCACCGCCGGCAAAACGTTTCATGACAGAATCGTACCGCGCGATGGCATCGGCTTCAGCGACAGCAGCTTCTTCCGCCTTGCCAGCCTTGCTCAAACTCGCTGCTTTGGCCGCCAACAGGTCGGCGTGGTGAATTTCCACCAAGGGGACCACTTCCGAAGCGGGGCCTGATTTGATGGCTTTTTGGAAAAAGTCTGCGGCTTTGTCATGATCCTCCGCTGCAAAAGCAAGCATTCCCAAGGCATCGTATCCTTGTGGAAGGCGGGGATGGTTTTTGTAACCATCGACAAAAGTCAGCAAAGTGGCCCGGGCGTCCTCGGTTTTGCCGGTGGTCATGAGCAGTTCGGCCTTGCTGAGCAAGGCATTGCCAGCGGCCAGGCTGCCCGCCTGGTTTTTGATCACTTCTTCGTATTTTTCAACCGTGTTGCTTTGTGCCGCCTTTGAATAGGCTTTGCCGGACTCAAGCAGGGCCTCATTGGTCAGTTGGTTGAAAATGATGGCTCCGCCAAGGATCGCCAATCCTCCGACGAACCCCAGGATGATCCATTTTTTGTTTCGTTCCAATGATTCGATCACGCCCGAAGCTTCTGGGGAGGGCCTTTGATCAAGCAGATGGGAGACGGGGGTGTTTTGGGGGGAGGGCGCTTTGTGAGCCATAAATGGGGAAGCTGGGATACGAATCGTGAGGGCAATGCCGCCGAACGGGGCGGTCGAAAGATGGGTCGAAAACAGATTCAGGTGGTCAGGGCCGCCCGTGCTTCATCCGCCAGCGCAGTGCTGAGGTAACGTTCCCCGGTTGAGCAGGCGATCGTGACGATCACTTTGCCTTTGTTTTCGGGACGTTTGGCGATTTCTAAAGCTGCCCAGACATTGGCTCCGGTGCTGATGCCGTCGAAGATGCCTTCTTCCTTGGCCAGGCGCCGAGCCATGGCGAAAGCATCGTCGTTGCTTACTTTGATGCACTCCATGATTTGGGGATCGCCCGAACCGGGTGCCTGGAGGTGGAGATTGTCAGGAATGAACCCGGCTCCGGTACCTTGAATTTTATGTGGTCCCGGCTTGACTTCATCTCCGGCGAGTGTCTGGGAAATGACCGGGGAATCCTGAGGTTCGACGACGATGACCTGAACCGAAGGTTTCCGGGCCTTGAGCACTTCAACGCAGCCGGTGGCGGTTCCGCCGGTGCCCACCGCGGCCACCACAATGTCGACCGTTCCATCGGTATCACGCCAGATTTCCTCGGCGGTGGTTTTGCGGTGGATGTCCGGGTTCGCGGGATTTTGGAACTGTTGGGGAATCCAGGACTGGGGGGTATTGGCCGCGATCTCCTCAGCCTTTGCGATGGCGCCTTTCATTCCTTTTGCTCCTTCCGTCAAGACCAATTCAGCTCCGAGCATGGCCAGAAGCGTGCGACGCTCGACGCTCATGGTCTCGGGCATGGTCAGAATCAGCCGATAACCTTTCGCGGCACAGACAAAGGCCAAGGCAATCCCGGTGTTTCCGCTGGTCGGTTCAATGATGACCGTGTCTTTCGTAAGGATACCGCGCTGCTCGGCGTCCTCCACCATAGCCATGCCGATCCGGTCTTTGACACTCCCCAGAGGATTGAAAAATTCGCATTTGACGGCAACCGTGGCGTCAATTCCCGCAGAAACCCGATTCAGGCGCACCAGAGGGGTGTTGCCGACCGTTTCAATAATATTGTTGTAAATCTTTCCGTGCATGTTTCAGGAGGGCTGATATACCAGAGAATAATTGCCAATTACCCGAAACCGAATAGGCCACGATGCCGTCGGATGCAAAGCGATTTTGGCCTTTTTGGAGCAAAATCAAGCCGTGAGACAAAACTTGTGACTTGCGCGGAACGAATCCCTCTCCTAAAGCATCAAGAAATCCCCCAAAATACCCAGACTATGTCCGATTTGCTTGCGCCAGACGAACTCGCCCCCTACATGAAAAAAGTCCCCGAGTGGGAAGTGGAGGGAAATGCAATCACCAGAACCATTGAATTCGATGAGTTCATGGAAGGTATCGATTTTGTGGACGGGGTCGCCGAGATCGCCGAGGAAATCCAACATCATCCTGAAATCGATATCCGCTGGTGCACCGTGACGCTGCGGCTGACCACCCATGATCAGGGCGGCCTCACGCAGGCTGATTTCGATCTGGCCCAGCGGATCGACAATCTTCTTGATTGAGTCATCCCTCCATGGGACGTGGGGAGCTCATGGTTTGACCAGGGATTCTGTTGCCAGAAGGGCCTTCAGGCGAGTGCTATAAATGGTCGGATCGCTGACCGTCCCGCTGGCAGGAAGTGGGCGTCCGACCAGAATGCCCATGTGGTATTTGAATTTGTTGAGATATTCCGACAGGGAATCATCAATTACGACTTTGTGGTAGTGTGTTGAGGCATGCATGAAGCGGAGCACTCCATCAGAGGTTCGGACCGCCAGCCCAACATGGGAGCAGAATCCTCCTTGTTGATTGGTGACGATCGCAATGATGTCCCCAATCTGGAGTTTTGATTCCAAACTTTTTACGGCCGATTTTGGAATGTAATTGACCGGCAGATTGGAAAGCTCCTTTTCCAAAGCCGCCATTGGGAGCCTCAACGAGGGGGTTTCGCGCAGGTAGCGGTAACTTTTCCACAGAACGGTCATTTCCTGCAGCTTGCGTCCATTGACCCGTTTGGTGGAGCCCAGTTCACCGGTGACATTGGCGATCGTTCCGCGTGCCGAGTTGTCAAAAAACCATTCGGCCAGATAATGCAGGCGTTCCAGATAACTGCCGGTGCAGATCCCTCCGCGGTAGCGCGTCAGTAGGATTTGGTTGAGCAGATCCTGCGGTTGATAGTCCGGCCCTCCAGACTCCAGCATCCGGGCCAGTCCGAGTGAGATTTCAAAGAAGCTCCAGCAATCCAGGCCCTCCAAGTTTGCGGAGGGAGACTCAATGTGGTCATCGATTTCCAGGGTGAATCCCTTATATGGTGTGCCCCTCAATTCCTTGGCGCAAGCAATCAAACGCTCGCCGATGGGCTTCTCACGCCAGTTTTCCTTCCGTGCCTTTTCGACAATGGCTTGGAATTTTTTTTCACCTTTGAAGGTGGTGCCAAGGGGGAGCGGATAGCCCGACTCTCCGCCAGAAAGCAGGCCGGTGAACATGGCCCCCCCCATCAAGCAGAG
>JADZAX010000509.1 GCA_020852405.1 Verrucomicrobiales bacterium | reverse complement strand
TTTGGGAGCGTCGGCTTTGGGAGCGTCGGCTTTGGGAGCGTCGGCTTTGGGAGCGTCGGCTTTGGGAGCGTCGGCTTTGGGAGCGTCGGCTTTGGGAGCGTCGGCTTTGGGAGCGTCGGCGGGCTTTGGAGTGGTTCCGTCCGGATTGGTGGGAGGCAACAGGGAAGTGGGAGAGTCCTGAGGAACCACTGGAGGAATGGCCGGAGCTTCTGGGGTCGCGATCCCTTCGAGCACTTTTTTCGCTTCGGGTTCGATTCCCGCGTATTGCCTGGCTTTCACCACCGTGAGGAGCATCGCACCCCCGAAAAAGATGACAGCAAACCAAACAGTGGCTTTCTGCAGGACATCGGTGGTGTGGGCGCCGAAGCTGGAGTCGAGCATGCCGCCCCCGAATGAAGCGCCGAGGCCTTCCTGTTTGGGGCGTTGCAACAAAACGACGAGCACAATGAGCAGGCTCGCGAGCACCAGGACGATGGAAAGAAAAATGGAGAGGGCGGACATGGGAGCGCGCAAGTTGACACAACCATGGGGCGTTGTAAAGCAGCACCTCACCGGTTCTTCCGAAAACCCCGATCAGAGCAGTGGCATCCTCCCTAGCAGGGGAGAGGAGTTTATTTAACCAAGTTTGAAATTCAATCCCGCACCTGTAGCAGACCTGCTTGACTGAGTTGATACGACCTCACTATCGTGCTGTCATGACCGTTCCCATCCACGGCCTTTCTGGGGAGTCCCGCCTTGCGGGCTCGGTGGAGACCGTGATCTACCACAATGAGCAGAACGGATACACCGTGATGAAGGTGGTTCCTGAGAAAGCCCGGCGTGAGGATTGGGTCACGGTGGTCGGCTCCCTGCCGACGGTGAATCCCGGTGAGGACATCCAAGCTCGTGGTGAATGGGTTCGTGATCCGGTGCATGGCCGGCAGTTCCGGGCCCGGGAGATTGCTGCCTTCACGCCGAAGTCAATCGGTGGCATCGAGCGGTTTCTCGGTGGGGGCCTGATTGATGGCATTGGCAGGGAGTATGCCTCTCGTATTGTGAAAAAGTTTGGCACGGGGGTTTTCGAAGTGCTTGATCAAGCCTCCCAACGCCTGGAGGAGGTCGAGGGAATCGGGCCGAAACGCCGCCGCCAGATCCGTGAGTCCTGGCAACGCCAGCGGGGAGTCCGCGATGTCATGGTCTTTCTCCATAGCCAGGGCATCAGCACTGCCAGGGCGTTGCGGATATACAAAACGTATCAGGAAGATGCGGTCCGTATTCTGCGGGAGAATCCCTATCAGCTGGCGCGCGACATCGCCGGGGTGGGATTTCGCACGGCCGATGCCATCGCCCGGGGCATGGGACAGGAGCCGGAGTCTCCGGCGCGGATTGCGGCAGGTTTGGCGTGGGTCCTTGACACTGCGGCGGAGCAGGGGCACTGCGCCTTGCTGCGGGCAGAGCTAGTGGAACGGGCGGAGAAGGCTCTTGAGATTGGTCCCGGGCTGGTCGAGCCGGTTCTTGATCGGCTGATTCGCGAAGCCTCACTGGAGATGGATCAGTGTGGTGGTGAAACTTTGATTTTTCTGCCCGAACTGAGAGCCGCTGAGATCAAAGCTGCTGAGATCCTGCGGCGACTCGTTCAACTGCCATCGGAATACCCCGAAATCGATGTGGAGAAGGCGTTGGCATGGTGCGAACGGGAGACCGGGCAGGTGCTGGGTGGCGAGCAAAGGCAGGCCGTGGCAGCCTCGCTGCATTCACGGGTGCTTGTCATCACGGGAGGTCCCGGGGTCGGCAAGACGACCATCCTGAATACCGTTCTGCGCATTCTTGGCGCCAAAAAAGTTCGGTCGCTCCTCTGCGCCCCCACTGGTCGGGCGGCGAAACGCCTTTCCGAAAGCACGGGCCATGAGGCCGTGACGCTCCACCGCCTGTTGGAGGGAGAACCGCGTGGGGGATTCAAAAAGAACCTGGAGCATCCTCTGCAGGGGGATCTGGTGGTCGTAGATGAGGGCAGCATGATTGATATTCACCTGTTTGCGGCTCTCCTCGCGGCTTTGCCGCGGAATGGACATTTGCTACTGGTGGGTGATTCCGATCAGCTTCCCAGCGTCGGACCAGGATCGGTTTTGCGGGACATCATTGATTCCTCGTTGGTCCCGGTTTTCCGTCTGACCCAGATTTACCGCCAAGCAGGCCAGAGCCGGATCATCCGCGCGGCCCATGCCATCAACGGGGGGCATGTTCCTGACTTCCCCCGCCAAGCGGCTCCCGGGGAACGTGAGGATTATTTTTTTCTGCCCCGGGATGATCCTCCCGCCATTCTCGATACCCTGGTCGGGTTGGTCCGTGACCGGCTGCCACGAAAGTATGGCTTCGATGCCGCCCGGGACATCCAAGTCCTGACTCCAATGAACCGGAACCTGCTCGGAACCAAAAACCTGAACCAGGTGCTGCAGGAGGCCCTGAATCCTCCAGGGGAATGGAAATACGAGATCGAGCGCTTCGGCGTTACCTTCCGGACTGGCGACAAGGTGATTCAAACCCGCAACAACTACGATCATGAAGTTTTCAACGGAGACATAGGCTGGATCAGGGAAATCAGCACCGATCCGCTGAAAATCAAAGTGGTGTTCGATGGACTCCGTGAAGTGGCCTACGAACCGGGAGAACTGGATGAATTGCAACTGGCCTACGCCATCACGATCCACAAGTCCCAGGGCAGCGAATTCGCCTGTGCCGTCATTCCCGTCAGCACGCAGCATTATGTCATGCTGCAGAGGAATCTCTTTTACACCGGAGTGACCCGTGGGAAAAAGCTCGTGGTTCTGGTGGGGGAGGAAAAAGCCCTCGCCCTGGCGGTGAAAACCGCCGACAGCCAGAAACGCCGCACCGGGCTGAGAGCAAGGTTGGTCCTAGGATGACCTCCCGGCAATCCCTCAGTAGCGTCCTTCCCGCATGTCTTCGAGGATGCGCTTGAGTGACATCCGTTTCGCGGTGCTCATGCGGTCAATGAAAAGTTTGCCCATGAGGTGGTCGACTTCATGCTGGATCGCCCGGCAGAGAAGGCCATCGGTTTCGATGACGAGCTTTTTCCCCTCAAGGGTTTGGAGGTGGGCTTTCACGGTGCCTGGACGGGTGACGTCCGCACGAAGATCGGGAAAAGAGAGGCAGCCCTCGATGTCTGTTTCCTTCCGCTTTCCAAATTCCAACACCGGATTGATGAAGACCAAGGGCATGATGGAAGCCAAGGGCCGGTCTTCCCCGTTCACCTTGAGAAAGTTGATGCATTCCTCGTCATGCGAGACATCGACCACCGCCAATTGGACGGCCTCGCCGACCTGCTGGGCGGCCAAGCCAACGCCCCGGGCGTCCCGCATCGTTTCGAGCATGTCGACGGCGAGGGTAAGGATCTCCGGAGTGACTTCGGTGACAAGCCGGCCTTTCTCGCGGAGCACCGGGTCGGGATAGAGGACGATTTTGCGGACCATGAAGTCACTTCTAAAGCGCCACCCCCACCTCCGTGCAAGGGAATTCTCGCGCCAAGATCCGCGTCCAATCATGGCCAACAAGGCAATGGGGGCTTGCAAGATGCCCGGAATCCGGCAAGCTATCAAGCCACGTCCAATCTCACCCTTTCATGCTCCAGCCTCCCTCCCTTGACACCACGCAGCTCTCCGAAATCATCCACGAGCACGGTGCCTGGGTGCAGGCGGTGCGGGATGAAATGGCCCAGGTCATTGTCGGGCAGGAAGGTCTCGTGGACCGGCTTCTGGTGGGACTTCTCTCCAATGGTCACGTCCTCCTTGAAGGGGTGCCTGGTTTGGCCAAAACTCTCACTGTCAAAGCTTTGGCTGGCAGCTTGAACGCCCAGTTCCAGCGCATCCAATTCACTCCGGATCTGCTCCCCGCCGACCTTATCGGGACTCTGATCTACAATCCCCAGCGCAACGAATTCACTCCCAAACTCGGCCCGATCTTCACCAACCTTGTGCTTGCGGACGAAATCAACCGTGCCCCTGCCAAGGTGCAAAGCGCTCTGCTGGAGTCGATGGCGGAGCGCCAGGTCACCATCGGGGACACGACGTATGCGCTGCCCGATCCCTTCCTCGTCTTGGCGACCATGAACCCGATCGACCAGGAAGGCACCTACCAGCTTCCCGAGGCCCAGCTGGACCGGTTCCTCATCAAAGTGGTGGTCGATTACCCCACCCCGGCCGAGGAACGGCTCATCCTGGACCGCATGTCCAATTCCCAGCCGCGAACGGAAACCCAGCCGGTCATCGGGCTCGACACGGTGCTGGAGAGCCGACAGATTGTCGATCAGATCTATGTCGACGGGGGGGTCAAAGATTACATCGTCAACATCATCCACGCCACGCGGTATCCGGAGATGATCGACCCCGCTCTCAAGCCTCTCGTCAGAGCAGGGGCTTCGCCCCGTGGCACCATCAATCTCACCCTTGCCGCCAAGGCTCACGCCTTTCTCCAAGGCCGGGGCTATGTCGTTCCTCAGGATGTCAAAAGCCTGGTCTTTGATGTCTTGCGGCACCGCATTCTCCTCAGCTACGAGGCGGAAGCGGAGGAAATCACCAGTGTCCAGATCATCGCCCGCATTCTTGAGCGCATTCCGGTGCCTTGATCCTATCCTTGATTGGTTGCCATGTCCGATTCCCATATCGCTTCTTCTCCCCCTTCCCGGCGGGGACTCATTGTGGCACTCCTCGTCATCGCGGTGGTCGCGCTTGGGCTCGTCTGGTGGAAAGCCGGCCAGTCAAACCGTGCCAGAGCCACTCTGGTGGAGACCTACGGCGCCGAAATCAATGAGATCGAAGGTGCCCTCGATGTGGTCCTCAGGTCGCAGGATTTGACAGATCTCTCCCCGGTGGTGCCATTGCTCCGGACACTGGGGCAGGTCAAAGTCCTCGGTGTTTCAGAATGTTCCAAGCTCGAGTCCTTTCAAGGGGTGTCAGACCTGCCCATGCTGGAGGCCATCACGGCCAATGGTGCCGTGTCCCTGCATTCCCTCGAAGGGCTGGCGGGTTTGCCCCGCCTCAGCGAAGTCTCCGCCCCTGAATGTCCCAATCTTGTTTCCCTCTCCGGCCTGCGGGATTTGCCCGCATTGGAAATCCTTGATTTGTCGGACAGTCCCAAACTGACCGACACCACGGCCCTGAGCGGCCTGCCCAATTTGCGGAACCTGTATCTGGCCAATGCCGCCTCCTTGGTGGACCTTGACGTCTCCGGCCTGGTTCAGTTGGAGCAGTTGGATGCTTCCGGCTGTGGGAAGCTGGCGCACCTTACCGGTGTCGAGCAGACGGTCCTGAAGGATTTGTTTCTCAACACGTGCCATGGCCTTGAGTCCGTGCCGAAGCTTGGGGATGTCAAGACCCTGGTCAGCCTTCAATTGCGGAATTGTCCCGTCGGCGAGAATCTGGCCGCTCTGCAAGGATTGGGCGGTCTGGGAAACCTCGTCATCGGGGGAGTGGCCGGACCGGCAGATCTGGGTTTGCTGGCGCCTCTGACCAATCTGCAGGAACTGCACATCGAAGGGGCGAGCGAACTGGCCAGCCTGAAAGGACTGGCGGCTCCGGGGTTGACGTATCTCAGTGTGACGCATTGTCCGAAGCTGACCTCGGTGGAGGGAGTCGCTTCTCTCAAGGCTTTGGAACATCTGGATGTGAGCAACAATGCCGCCTTGAACAACCTTACCGACTTGACGAGCCATCCGGCGATAGTGCAGTTGAATTTGACGGGGTGCAAATCGGTGACCGATGCGAGCGTGCTTGCTGGACTGAAGCAGTTGGGTCTTCTTGAAATGGGGGGCAGCGGCATTCCCCGTCCCCAGGTCAGCACCCTGAAAATCGCGCTCCCCGAGCTGATCATTGACCTTTCCGGAAGCAGCAGCGCCGGTCCGGAGTAGCAAGGATCGCATAGATTTGGAAGGATTTCCGGATGCGGCGATCACCTTCACGTTCCGGATGGCCAGGGTGCCAAAGCTGAAGCCCGGACCGAATTTCGATTTGGGAAAGCCGATGGCTTGATGGTCGAAGGGTTTCTTGAAATCCGGCCGCAGGCTGAGCTCGCGGGTCTGACCATTGACTACCAGGGCCACCTGGAATCATTCGCCAGTGTCCAGCATCCCCGGGGTGGGCGACAAATTCCTTGCCGACAGGGCCGACAAGGAAAAGAAGTTCTCCACCGGAATCTGGGCTTGGTCGATCCCGCTCAGAATTAGGGGCGAGGTAGGCAATCCAGCCGATTCAAGGCTTCTTGTCGGCCGGAGCCGGAGGAGGGCTGCCCGCCGGATTGGCCTTCGGCAGGACTACGATGCTGACGCCGGGTGAGCTGCCAAGGTATTCACGGGCCAGTTGTTGGATTTCCTCCAGCGTGATGGTCTCGTAGTCGGATCGGAAGGTCCGAGCCCAGGCAAGCCGCTCCGGGTATTCTTGGCAGTTCTGCAGGACGTTGTTCAACCAGTAACCATTCGTCCGGCGGAACTCCTCAATCTGCGTGATCTGCGGGCGCATGGCGCGATCCAGCTCGTCCTTGGTGATGTTGTCGCCTTTGCCCAACACTCCTGCCAGTTCCTGCATGACCGTGGCCACGGTGTCAGCCTGTTCGGGGGCGGCAATCACGGCGGCCATCAGATAGCCATAGTCCTTGAAGGTGTCACTCGGGCGGTTCGTGGCAAAGGGGCTGTAGGCATCCCCAAGTTCTTCGCGGATTTTCAGCCGCAAGCGATCATCGAGGATGTCCCCGAGAACCCCGAGACGGCGGGTCCGTTGAATGTTGAACATATCCGCCGTTGGCCAGTAGACCATGGAAAGGGCCTTCGGAATGGCCGATTCAATTTCGTGGCGCTGGGTCGTGGCTCCGGTGGGAAATTTCACAAGGCGTTCCGATTCATAGGATGGGCGAGTTTTCTCGCGCTCCGGGAGGGATCCGAAGGCAGCGGCAAGGCTTTGTTCCATCTTGGCGGCGGCAAAATCGCCGACCGCGGTCACTTCGAGGCTGGCTGATTGGAATGCCTGCGTGAGCCACGCGCGGGCGTCGGCCATGGTGTAAGCCGCCATGGTGGCGCGTTCTGGCATACCGAAGCGGGTATCCCCGCTGCGGAGGAAGGTCGCCACCTTCATCTGGGCGTAGCCATCCGGGGTGTTTTCCAAGCGCTGATAGACGGTGTCTAGTCCACGGCGGAACTGCGACGCCGCTTCCTCTCGGTATCCGGGAGCGGTGAGATAGGCGCGCAGGAGGAGCAATTGGTCCTGCAGATCGTCCGGAGTGGTGGCCCCGGTGAAAGTGAAAGCATCATCCTGCACGGCAAATTCCGACTCCAGAGACTTCCCGGCAAAGATCCTGGCTAGTTCATCGATGCTGTGGGCCTCAAGACCGCCCTCGGTGAGGACATGGCTCGCGAAGAACGACAGACCGGGTTTGTTCTTGGGTTCGACGAGGCGGCCACCACCGAAACGGAGCCGCAGGTAGATGCGGCCTTTCTCGAAGTCGGTGACTTTCAGGTTGACGTGCACGCCATTGGACAGGGTCAGCTGGGTGATCCCGAGATCTTCGACCGTTTTCCGTTCCACGATGGTCCCCGCAGCTGGCAGTTGGGCATAGGCAAAAGCCTGCTCTTCACCCTTGGCAGGAGGGGTGATGGGTGTTTTTCCACTCTCGGCGAAGGTGGTGAGGATGGTTTTTTCAGCATCCGGAATCTCCACCTTGCCGGAAACCATGATGGTGCGTTCCGAGGCATTTTTCCAGAATTCCTGAAGCACTCCGAGGCAGTCGTCGGCGGAGATTTTTTCCAGTTCTGGCTGGGCCCAGGCGAGATCGTCGGCAGGTGTGGTGAAGACTCGGCGCTCCCCGATCAGTCCGGCCAGAGTGTCGGCGAGATCGCGCGATTGGCGGGTCGGGGCGGTTTTTGCCGCGAGCTGATATTGATTCAGCTCGTTGGCCTTGGCTTCCTTCAATTCTGCTTCGGTGAATCCGTATTGCAGGGCTTTGCGCAGTTCCTGTTCGATCAGGGACATCGCGGCCTGCCATTTGTCCGGCTGACAGTCCGCGCTGATACTGCTGTACCGGGCCACTCTGAGATCGAAAAGATCATAGTAGTGCATGGTGCCCTGAATGATGGGAGAGTCGGGTTGTTTGGCCAGGACTTCCAGTCGGCGGCCGATCATGCGGCTTGCCAGGTCATGCCGCATTTCCAAAGCCCGAAGGGCCTGGCTGTCATTGTCCTTGGTGGTGGGCTGCACCGCATCGATGGATACGGAGACCTCGCCGGCTTCCTTTTCCGGGTGATAATGCACCGCCAAGCCGCGGGCGGAGACCTTGCCGAGATCGGGGGGCGGGCGCTTCGCTGCCGGTGCTGCGAGGCTCTCGAAATGCTTGTGAATGACGGGCTCGATGTCCTCAGGCTTCACATCACCCACGACGATGACCACCAAGCGGTCGGCGGTGTACCAGTTGCGGTAAAACTCCGCGAAGCGCTCCTGAGGGGCTTTCATGATGACCTCCTCCTGGCCGATCGGGAGCCTGCGGGAGATCAGGCTGTCCGGCAGGGCAAATTCCAGTTGGGACACAAACGTCCTCCACTGGGCGGAGTCCCGGCTCCGTTTTTCGCTCATGATGACCCCGCGTTCCTTGTCCACTTCGTTCGCCAGCAGCAGCATGCCGTCCGCCTGATCCCGCATCAGTGTGAAGCCCTCATCAATCTGGGCGATCTCGTTGGTGGGCATTTCAAGCTTGTAAACGGTCTCGTTGAAGGAAGTGTGGGCATTGGTGTGGGAGCCGAATCCCATCCCGAGACGCTGGAAATACTCCACCATCTGGCCGGCCGGGAAATGTTTCGTCCCATTGAAAGCCATGTGTTCCAGGAAATGCGCGAGACCCTGCTGGTCATCCTGTTCCATGAGAGAACCCGCATCGACGAAAAGGCGCAGACTGACCCGTTTTGGCGGCTCCGCATTGGGTAGGATGGCGTAGCGCAACCCATTGGGCAGCACTCCCCAGTGGATTGCCGGATCGGCTTTGAGGTCGCTGGTCTCCTGGGGCAGCGGCACCGGAGTGATGCCGTCCGGTGCCTGGGCATGCAATGCGGAGAGCGCGAGGAGGAGTGAGGCGAGGCCGCAGGCAGCGGATCGGAGGATCGGGTGGTGGTGTGGGTTCATGGCAGGGAGACGGGAGGCTTCAGTCGAAGCGGTGGTTAAATTCAACGCATTCGGCGTATTTCACAAGCGAACCGCCAAAAATATCCAGAGCACTGCCGATGGTCAGATCGACCCGACCCCCGCTGATCTGTTCCACCATGTGGAGGTCCTCCAGGGAACGGGCCCCACCGGCATAGGTGACGGGCTTTTTTCCCCAGGAGCCAAGGAGGCGCACCAGACTGGCGTCGATGCCTTGGCAGCGGCCTTCGACATCGGCCGCATGGATGAGGAATTCGGCACACGAGCCCGCGAGAGCATCGAGAGTGTCATGGGTCACTTCGAGGTCGGTCCGCTGCTGCCATTGTCGCATCGCCACTACCCACCCTCCGCCTTCCTTGGCGGGACGGGTCCGGCAACTCAGGTCGATCACGAGTTGTTCCCAGCCCACCTCGGAGACCAATTCGGCGAGGCGGTCCTCTTGGAAATGCCCGTCCGCATCGAACAAAAACGAGGTCGCAATGACATGGGTGGCTCCCGCAGTGAGCCAGTCTCCGGCAGTTTCCGCGGTGATTCCGCCACCAACCTGGAGGCCGTCGCGGTAGGCTGCGAGTGCCGCATGGGCGGCGGGCAGATTTCCCGGGCCGAGCAGGATGACATGTCCGCCGCGAAGGTCGTCCATCCGATACCGGTCGGCAAACCACTCTGCTGGACGGTCGCTCACGAAATTGGTCTGCAGTCCGCCGCCATGATCCGTCAGGGTTCCGCCAACGATCTGTTTCACTCTTCCCTCGTGCAGGTCGATGCAGGGGCGGAAGCGGGTGAAAGGTTGATCGGGACGTCGGCTGGGCATGAAGGCGGTCAGGGAAAGGGGGAACTGTCACACCGTTCGGGAGGAAATCCAGCCGCGCAGACGCGGATTGACGGAGACATGGCAGTTGGTAAGCGGCACGGAGGGGATCATTTGCTTGGGAACCTTAGAATTTGTCAGCGAGACGGTGCTTCAGGGAGAATCCGGGCTTCCTGCGTGACAAATTTGTCCTGCTGGCACAAGGTGACGGGCATGAGAACTTCAGTGCTGTTCTGCCAGATCACCCTCGGATGGTTTTTTTTCTGGGGAGGCTCTCCGGCGTTGCAGTCCCAGACCAAGAATCCCGCCAAGGATAAGAAGCCAGCTGTGGCGGTCAATTTTCTCGGGGAGGAACATGTCTACAAAACCGTGGAAGGACGGGGTTTGAGGCTTTTTGTGATCAAACCACCCGGTTGGAAAGCCTCGGACCGCCGGCCAGCGTTGGTGCTGTTTCATGGCGGAGGCTGGACGGGAGGGGCTCCGACCCAGTTCAATGACCAATGCAACTACCTCGCGACCCGGGGGATGGTCTGCGTCCAGGTTGAATATCGTCTGCTCAAGCAGCCCGGAGTGCCGCCGTTGGACTGTGTGCGGGATGCGAAATCAGCAATGCGGTGGGTCCGCCGCCAGGCGGGCGAATTGGGCATCGATCCAGGGCGTCTCGGGGCCGGTGGCGGTTCGGCGGGCGGACATCTGGCCGCTTTCGTTGGGATGGTGGAGGGTTCGGACGATCCCGCCGACGACTTGGCCATTTCGCCCAAGGCCAATGCCCTGGTGCTTTTCAATCCGGTTTTCGACAACGGGCCTGACCAAGGCTGGGGCAGTGCCCGGGTCGGTGAACAATTCCCGGCGTATTCCCCGGCCCACAACATCAGTGCCGACGATCCGCCCGCGATCGTGTTTCTCGGTTCAGAGGACAAGCTGATACCGGTGGCGGTGTTGGACCGTTTCAAAGCGGGCATGATCAAGGCCGGGGTGCGTTGCGAGGCCTTTGTCTATGAGGGGCAAGGCCATGGTTTCTTCAACAAGGATCCTTGGAAGACCCGCACCCTGGTGGAGGCGGACAAATTTCTCGCGTCTCTCGGATGGATCGAGGGGGTGCCCCCCCTCACGCCGCCGTGATTCCGCTCCGGCTACAAACCGGTGATCGACGAAGGGGGGCAGGGAAATCGAGGTCATTCAAGCTGAGCGTTGAATGACTCTCCCTTGCGGTAAAATGAATCTGAACCAAAGGTTGGCCCGCTAAATGCGCCATGGAGGCCGACATGAAACGCTCCCTTTGGTTGGCTTGGGTTCTGCTGCTGCTGTCTCTGGCGACGGCCCGCAGCGGCATCCCGGACAACAACATCAACTACGCTGTCCTCCTGGAATTTGAAAACGGTTCCCAGGCTTCCGGCTTCGTCCTGATGGCAGAGGACCGGTTGTTTCTCATCACCGCCCGCCATGTCCTGCGCGATGACAGTGGCCATTTGAGGGGGAATATCCTCTTTCTCACTACCCGCGAGCCGAACGGGCCAAAAACCACCTTCTCCCGGATCCGGGTCAACCTTGCGGATCTCGAAGCGTCCGGGCAGGTTCTGTTTTCAGCGTCCCATGATGCCGCGGCCACTGCCATCGGCCGTGTTCAGGGGATCGGTGAACGCCGCCAAGTGAACTACGCGCCTCAAGTGAAGTTGGAGTCGGGGCGGGGTATCACCGCCCTGGATTTGAGGAACACGGTGAGTTCGGAGGCGCTTCTTGTCACTGCCGAGGTCTATGTCTCGGGATATCCGAACAGTTTGGGAGTCGATGGCCGCCGCCCTTGGAATGCCCAGATCCCGCTGGTGCGACGCGGCTGCATTGCCGGACTGAATGCAGAAAGCCGCCTCATCATTCTCGATTGCCGGGTCGACCGGGGGAACAGCGGGGGACCGGTCATTCTTCAGACATCATCCGCCACGGGTGGCATTCTCTACCGGGTCATTGGGCTGGTCAGTGAGTGGGTGCCCCAGGCCGATCAATGGGTCAATCCAGGGTTGAATCAGGTGAATCTTGAAGTTTCCAATTCTGGCTATTCGACGGTCGTGCCAATGGAGGTCGTGTATGAACTCGTGGCTTCTTCGGTGGCGGTGCCGATGGTGAATCGCTGAGTCCCCGCCCCGCCCACCTCTGCCCTTTCTGGTTGCCAAGGAGCGAATCGGAGGCACTTTGGCCTCCCCGCGGACGCGGGTGCTGGGCACATCATGGGATCGACTTTCGGACACTGTTTTCGCATTCACACTTACGGGGAATCCCACGGAGGAGGGGTCGGTGTGGTCATCGATGGATGCCCTGCCCGCATTCCTCTTGAGGTGACGGACATCCAACGGGAGTTGGACCGGCGGCGTCCGGGGCAGAGTTCCATCGTGACCCCCCGTCAGGAAGCGGACCGTTGCGAGATTCTTTCTGGTGTCTTTGAGGGGCTCACACTCGGATCCCCGATCTCCCTGCTGGTGCGCAACGAGGATGCCCGGCCCTCGTCCTATGAGGAAATGCGGGACAAATACCGGCCTTCACACGCCGATTATACCTACGATGCCAAATATGGCATCCGGGCCTGGCATGGGGGAGGCCGGGCATCGGCCCGGGAAACCATCGGAAGGGTCGCGGCCTCCGCCGTGGCCGAGCGTGTCCTTTCCTCACTGCTCCAGCCTGCTCCGCAGGTCGTTGCCTGGGTGGCATCGATCCGGCACCTCGAGGCCTCGGTCGATCCAGTCATGGTGACCCGTGAAGCGGTGGAGGGTAACATCGTGCGCACCGGTGATCCCGCGATGGTCCAGCCGATGATCGATCTCATCCAATCAACCCGTTCCGAGGGAGACAGCGTCGGCGGAGTGGTGGAGTGCGTGATCCGTGGCTGCCCTCCGGGGCTGGGGGAACCCGTCTTCGACAAACTGGAAGCCGAGTTGGCCAAAGCCATGCTGAGTCTGCCCGCCACCAAGGGATTCGAAATCGGCTCCGGCTTCGCTGGCACCCGTCTGACCGGTTTGGAGCACAACGATGCATTCTACATGGAAGGCGACCGCGTGAGGACCCGGACCAACCGATCCGGTGGGATCCAGGGAGGAATATCGAACGGGGAGGACATCGTTTTCCGGGTTGCCTTCAAGCCCACCGCAACCGTGATGCGCGAGCAGGCAACCGTGAGCCGGGATCTTGAAGACACCACTCTTACGGGACGCGGCCGTCACGATGCCTGCGTGCTGCCCCGGGCCGTGCCGATGGTCGAGGCCATGGCCCCCTTGGTGCTGTGCGACCATCTGCTCCGCCAGAGAGCGCAGAATGGGATCGGCTCCCTGCCGGTGACCGGACGGGAAAGCTGATTTTTCCCGACCATCCCATGGATTCCGGCTACATTGTGCTGATTCTTTTCACTCTGCTGGTGGGAATCCTGTTCCATCAGGCCTGGCAGGGGCATTCCGAGAGCATCCTGACGGGTTTTTTCGCGGTGCTGGGAGGTATCTTGGTTGCCTGGGTCTTTTACCATTTCCTCGCTCCCCTGCTTGACGCCCGGGTGGGTGTGATGTCCTTGAAACAACGGATTCTCTCCAGCGGGGTGCTGGGACTCGGCGGATGGGCGGCTCTGCGCGGTCCGGCGGCAACCTTTTCCGCGTGGCTTCATCAGCCGGGAAATCCCCTCCATTTTTGTTCCGATGGATTTCCGGCCGGTCTAGTCTCGCTCCTTCCCGGGGCGGTGCTGGTTTTCCTGCTTTCCCTTTGCCTGCGTTGGGCGGGTACGGTGTTGGAATTGAGGAATTACCAAACCCTCTGTCATCCCAATGCTTATTTCCCTGCCGCAACCTACCCGCATTGGTCCGGCACGACCGTTTGGCGGGATGGATGGGAATCCCTTCCCGGCGTGGAGGGTGTCTGCAATCTGGTGGCCGGCACCGCCCGGAAACGCCACCGCAACCTTGCCGCACTGGTCATCGCTTCCTCCAAAAACCCCTTTTTTCACCAGTTGGGCGAGGATCCGGAGACCGCTCCGTTGCTCAACAATGCGGCCTTTCAGGGACTTCTCGAAGATCCCGGCATCCTCGCCCTGCGGGAGGCCCGGGACTCCCTCGGCCTCATTGCCAGCCCTAGGCTTCAGGCGGCCTCCTTGGATCGGGAATTGAAAGTACTCCTGACCGGGGTCAATTTGCGGAACGCGGCGGACCGGTTTTTCCTGTCGGACAACTGGCAGGGGACCGTGAAACAAGAAAAAGTGGCCAACCAAGTCATCAGGGCTGCCGAGAAAGAGAACGGACGATGAGCAAGACCTACATTCCCAGCATCGGGCTGGAAGTCCATGTGCAGCTGAAGACCCAGAGCAAGATGTTCTGCGCCTGTCCGGTGGCATTCGGGGAAGAGACCAACAGTCTGGCCTGCCCGGTCTGCCTCGGCCTGCCCGGCGCCCTGCCGGTGCTGAATGAAGGCGCCATCCGTCTGACTCTCCGAACCGGTCTGATGCTGGGATGCTCCACCCCTCCGGTGGTGAAGTGGGACCGGAAGAACTACTTCTACCCGGACATGCCCAAGGATTACCAGATTTCGCAGTTCGATCTGCCACTCTGCCTTGACGGAGGGGTCCCGCTCTATGATCTGGCCTATCCGAAGGACGCCCAGAAAACGATCGCCCGTCCCGGCAAGGTTGTCCCGTTGACCCGGATCCACCTTGAGGAAGATGTTGCCAAAAGCACCCACCACGCCACGTTCAGCACGATTGATTTCAACCGTGCCGGAACCCCGTTGATGGAGATTGTCTCGGAGCCGGAAATCGACTCGGCGGAGGAGGCGGTGGCCTATCTCAACTCGCTCCGTCAGATCCTGGTGTATGGCGGGGTCTCTGATGCCGACATGGAAAAAGGCCAGATGCGCTGCGACGTCAACATTTCCGTCCGTCCGCCGGAGCAGAAGCAACTGGGAGCCAAGATCGAACTGAAAAATCTGAACTCCGTCAGCGCGGTGCGCCGGGCCATCCGCTACGAAATCGAACGGCAGATCGATTGTCTCGAGACGGGCGAGCCTCTGATCCAGTCGACCCGACGTTGGGATGATGATGCCGGCATCACCACGCAGATGCGCACCAAAGAGGACGCCCATGACTACCGCTATTTTCCCGACCCCGACCTCATGCCGGTGCTGACCGGGACCATGCTCGAGGAGGTGCGCCCATGGGTACCGGAACTGCCCCATGAAAAAGTGGAACGGTTTGTCCGGGACTACGGGGTGACCCCCTATGACGCGTCCGTCCTGTCCAGTGAGCAGGTATTGGCTGACTATTTTGAGAAGGCCGCCGCTGGAGCCACCACCCCGAAGAAGATTGCCAATTGGATCCTGAACAATCTCCTCGCCGTCCTCAACGAGCAGCAGTTGGGAATTGCGGACTGTCCGGTGGCGCCGGAGAAACTCCGCGCCCTGGTGGAGCTCCAGGAAAGCGGCCAGATTTCCAATCTTCAAGCCCGTGAGGTCTTCGCCGATCTCTTTGTCTCCCCGGACCAGGATCCTGCCAGGATCGCCCAAGCCAAAGGCTTCGAGCCGGCCGACACCGGTGCCGTCGAGGCCTTTGTTGATCAGGCTATCGCGCAGAATCCCGCCCAGGTGGAGGAAGCGCGGGGCGGAAATGACAAGATGTTGAATTTCCTCACCGGCCAGGTCATGAAGCTCTCCAAAGGGAAAGCCAATCCGAAGACCGTGAGTGAGTTGCTCCACGCGCGGCTCCGTGGCTGAAGCACTGCGGGAGGTCGGAACGCCGATCCGGTCGTCCGTAATTGCGGACAGAGCGGGCTTGAAAGGTCCGGGGTGGGGTGATTTGATAAAGAAAGCAACCTCTCACCCCTTCCCATCATGAACCGACGTCAGTTTCTCCATCAATCCGCCGCGACCACACTCCTCACCACCGTAGCTGGCTCGGTGACGCTTTCCAAGGCCCAGGCGGCCCCGAATGCCCGCATCAACATTGGTGTCATTGGTGTCGGCAAGCAAGGTGTCAGCGACTTCACCAAAGCGATGAAGTTCCCCCAGACTCAGATGGTGGCGATGTGCGATGTTGTCGGGGCGCGCCGCGACAATGGCAGGAAGATCGCGAATGACTATTATGCCAAGCTGAACAACCAGGCGGATTACGATGGGGTCAAGACCTACGAGGATTTCCGCGAACTGATCGCCCGCGACGATATCGACGCCGTCATGGTTGTCACCCCCGACCATTGGCATGCCATCCCCGTTGTCCATGCCGCCAAAGCAAAGAAGGACATTTATTGTGAAAAGCCTATTTCCCGGACCATCGCGGAAGGCCGTGCCATGGTCAATGCGGTAAGGGAGAACAAAGTCGTCTTCCAAACCGGCAGCCAGCAACGCAGCGAGTATGACGGAAAATTCCGCATCGCCGCCGAGCTGGTCCGCAACGGCAAACTCGGGGAACTCATCTCCGTGAATGTCGGCATCGGCGATCCGAACCGTCCCTGCGATCTTCCCGAAGAAAAAGTGCCTGACGACACCAACTGGGATCTATGGCTCGGGCCGGCGCAGGTTCGCCCCTACAACCAGATCCTTTGCCCCATCGGGGTGCACACCCATTTCCCGGCCTGGAGGACCTACCGGGAGTTCGCCGGCGGCGGGGTGGCTGACTTTGGAGCCCACCATTACGACATCGCCCAGTGGGGGCTCGGCACCGATGAGACAGGTCCGGTCAGGATTGTGCCTCCGCAGGATGAGAACGCCAAACGCGGTCTGATGCTCGTCTACGACAACGGCGTCGAGATGTTTCATGGAGGCCCCAGCGGCACGACCTGGGTCGGCACCAGTGGCATTGTTTCAGTCGACCGCAGCCGTCTGGACACCATCCCGGCCGATATGCGAGAGAAAAACCCCATCGGCGAAAACGACGTCAAACTGGAGAACACGGGAGGTCGGAACGGTTACAGCCACGTTGCCAATTGGATCGACAATATCGAGAAGCGTGGTCAGTGCATCTGCCACGAGGGGATCGGTCACAGCTCGGCAACCTTGTGTCATCTGACGAACATCGGGTACCAACTCCGACGGGAGTTGCGCTGGGATCCCAAAGCGGAGCAGTTCCTTGACGATGCCGAGGCCAACAAGCTCGTCAGCCAGGAAATGCGGGGAGACTGGAAGCTGGCCTGAGCCGGTTCCCTGGACCTCCGGCGGATGGGAAGGGAGGGCTTGGAGCCCTCCCTTTTTTGTGCCCTGCGGCCTGTTGCTCCGCCTTGCCGAGATTCCGGCCGGCTGCGTCAGCGCCTGCCGCCGACCAGCACCATAAAGCGGCATCCTTCCATGCTGAGTGTGTCCGAGGCGGTGATGACCTGGCCGGTCATGAGGTCGGTGAGAGTGCGCCGCAGGCCGAGTTGGCGCAGACGGGTGCCGGAAAGTTCGGTCGTGTGATCGGAGAAATTGGCGAGCATCAGAGCGGTCTGATCCGGGTGATGACGGAAGTACCCGAGCACGTGCTCGTTTTGAGTGTCGATGAACTCCGTTTCGGTGCGGTCGAACGCGGCGTTGTTGCGCCGCACTTGGGCGAGGCGCAGGATGCCCTGGAAGATTTGGCTTTCGAGGGTGTCGGATTGGAGTCGCTTTTTGGCTGCTTCCCAATCGAACAAGGGGCGATGCACCCAGCGGCTGTCGTCGGCACGCTCGGGATCGTTCCGGAAACTGTAATCATTGAGGGTGCCGATGGAGTCGCCGGAATAGATCAGGGGGATCCCTCCAATGGTGAAAATCACCCCGTGCATCAGTAGAATGCGCCGCACGGCAATTTCCGCAGCCGCGCCGTCCCCAGTCTCCAATGCTTTCTCCAGTCCTGCCAGGGATGCGAGCGAGCCTGAAACGCGGGCGTCGCCATTGAGGGGGTTTTCTTGGAAAGGCAGGCCTTTGGCGAAGGAGGAGGGATGTTTGCCGGTGTAGAATTCCACCAAAAAGCGGCGGTGATCTCCGGCATTCATGCCAATTTCCTCGGCATCCTCATTGGAAAACGTCCAGCCGATATCGTCATGGCAGCGGATGTAATTCACCCAGGCACAGTCCGGATGGATGGCAAAGCGCTTCATCATGCAATGGCGCAGGAATTCGACTTTCCGGGTGGCTGCCGCATTCCACAGAAGGGCCATCAAGGTGGGGTTGTAGGAGAGTTGGCATTCTCCGGGGTCGATGTATTTGGCGACCTCATCGGGGTGGACGATGGCTTCGGATTTGAAGACGAGAGCCGGGGCAGTGATGCGGACGAGCAGATTGAAGGCCTGGATGATCTTATGGGCCTCAGGCAGGTTTTCGCAGTTGGTTCCGAGCTGCTTCCAGAGAAAGGCGACGGCATCCAGACGCAGGACTTCCACGCCCTGGTTGGCGAGGAAGAGCATCTCCTCCGCCATCTTGGCGAAGACCACCGGGTTCCCATAGTTGAGGTCCCACTGGTAGTTTTTGAAGGTGGTCCAAACCCACTTGCGAATTCTGCTGCGATACGTGAAACAACCGGGATGCTCGTCCGGAAAGACCGCGTTCACCGTCTTCTCATACTGGTCCGGGATGGTCCGGTCGTCATACATCCGGTAGTAGTCTTGAAACTCAAGGTCGCCCTCCAATGCCTTTTGGGCCCAGACGTGCTCGTCGGAGGTGTGGTTGTAGACGAAGTCCAGACAGAGGCTGATGCCGTGATTGCGCAGATCGGAGGCCAGTTGGTTCATATCCGCCATCGTGCCGAGCGCGGGATCGATCTCCCGGTAGCTACTGATGGCATAGCCGCCGTCATTGTCGCCATCGGGGGATTTGAACGGAGGCATGATGTGCAGGTAGGTCACGCCCAGTTCCTTGAGAAAGGGGATTTTCTCACGCAATCCGTTCAGGTCCCCGGCAAACCGGTCGGCATAAACGATGTAGCCGATCATTTGATTGGAACGGTACCAACCGGGAGCGTTTTCACGCTGGGCATCGAGCCCTTTCAGTTCGATCGGCCGCTCCACCCACATGCGGGTGGCGGAGACAAGAATGGTTTCGAGATGATAAAAGAAATCGTAATGACCGCTGTAGAGCTCGTGAAGCAGCTCAAAGAGTGGTTGGAAATGCTGTTCCATCCTTGCGGTGAAAACCTCCCACTCCGGCTCGGGCATTTGCGGAAAGCGCTCCCGCAACCGGGGCAGGATCCGCTCGAAGGAGG
>JADZAX010000508.1 GCA_020852405.1 Verrucomicrobiales bacterium | reverse complement strand
CTCTCCCCTGTCCGGATCAGGTCGTGATTGGCGCGCTCTCCAAGGATGAGCTTCAATGCACCCACGATCATGGATTTCCCGGCGCCGGTCTGCCCCGTCACAGCAACGAGGCCGTTGCCAAGATCCCACACGAGGTCATCAACCAGGGCGAGATTTTTGATCTTGAGAACGCTGAGCATGGGGATGGGTTGCCCGCAGAGAATAACCCGTTCTATGGAAAACGCACGTCACTTTCCGGACTCGGTGGCACCGGTAGCCTTCCCCACGGCGGGAGGATCCCAGACAACCGGCTGCCCCCGCCGCTGCGCCGCGAGCCAGTTCAAGGCGGGTTGAAGCAGGATCTCGTGTCCGCCTTCAAAAAGCGTGACTCTGGTGTTGCCGGAAACTTTGCGAAACCGGACAGCACGTGGACTGTAAAGCGCGTCCTGCACGGGATCACCAAGCTGCTCCGGCCGGGCATAGACTCCTTCGATCCACCCTGGAGCCAAGCGGTCGCCAACGGGGACGGCAGCATTGAATGCATTCAGGCTATGCGAGAAGGGCACACTGCCGGTCCGGCCGTCCTGCACTCCGTGGCAAAGGTCGAGAGGCACCCCGGCAGCCTTGGCCAGCCAGGTCAGGGGAGACCGCCGGGCCGCCTCGGCGGCTTTCTCCGGATCGGTGCCCGGATTCCCGCCAAGGGCCTTTTCTATGTCCTTCGAGTATTTGTCCCCTCCCCGTTGAGCATGCCAGCGGGCAATGTCAAAAATACCGCACCAAGCAGATACCCCGGCCCAGAGCTCAGGCGCCCGGCCAGCCAGCAGCATGGCGGCATGACCACCTCCGGAAACCCCCACGACATAGATCCGGTCGGCATCAACAGGGGTCTTCTCCCGTGCCCAAGCCACCGCGCCAAGGACATCGGCCACCATCAGTTCGGAACCCATCGCTGGTGGGGTTTTGTTTGGTCCACGGAAATCAGGATGCAGAAAAACCCACCCTTGGGCCTGACACCAGTCGGCGTAGCCCCGCTCGGCCTGACGGTAGTCACTGGACCAGGTGTGCAGGGCCACCAACAGCGGGGCCGGCCCTTTTTTGGAATCCGGCGCCCAGAAGAGCGTGTGCTGTTCGGATTGGTCCCCGGGGCTGGGATAAAGCAGGTCGACCACCCCCGGAGGATAACCAGCGACTGGCGTCTCTTGACCCATCAACGTTGCAAGAAATCCCATCACAAACCATCCCCAAAGCATGCCAGTACGATTCCTCATGGTGCAGAAGTAGTAGTTTCGACGTTCAAAACTGCCCGGTCAACAGTTGCAGATAGCGCTGTCCGGATTCCGTCAACGCACCGGTTTCTCCGATGCCGCTGACGCGGGAGAGGGTGTTGTAGGTGTGATTGATGGGCGATTTTTTGACCCAGGAGAGTTTCGGCAGGGTCACACTCTGCGTGGAAGGCTTGATCGCTGTGGGCAGACCGAAATCGGTGAAGGTGATTTCCCAGGAAACCGGCAACGGCGCTCCTGCCGGGCCTTGGGCGACGAGCCAAGGGTACCGCTTGACGATGTCGAGAGGTACCGTGCCCGGCACCAGAACCTTGTAATAAGGGGACGTCAGCGGCACAAAGCGCGAGACAGTCATCGTGGGGTCGGCTTTCAGCGAGTGGTAAAGACCGGAAACATCCATTCCGACGAGGTTGAGGCCGTTGTAGAGACCATGATGGTTGGGGGAAGTGAAATGACGCGCGTGCCATTCAGGAAAACGGTCGCTCAGCAGCAACGCCAATTCCAAATGAACATGGGAACGCTCCCGGTTGATGCCTTCCCCGGAATATCCCATGATCCCGAGCACACCACCTTTACCCACGTCCTGCCCTACCGCCGATTTGATACTCGCGAGATGGGCATAGAGAGAATAAAGCGGTCCCTCTCCCCACTGATGCTCCACCACGATGTAGCGTCCGTAATTGGAGAGCGAGGGAGTTTCGTTGATGTAGACCACCTTGCCGGCCGCAACGGACCGGACTTCGTCCAATGGTACTCCCGCCGCATCCCGCTTGACCGGACGGATGTCGAGGCCCTCGTGAAATTTTGAAAAGATGATGTTGGAACCGATGCGTTTTTGATCCCTCACGAACCCGAAGCGCCCCCCGCTCCAAGGCTTGGATTGCACCCCTTCAAAATTCCGGTCGACATACATGTAAAACCGGGAGGGATCGTCGGAAAACAGAGCATCATTGTCCGTCGGCAGACCGAGATCGAGGTGGACCGACTGTCCAAAGGCCATCCCGGACGCGAACAGAAGCAGCAAGCCGACGCACCACGGGGACACCGATGGCCGGTCCCGGATCCACAATGCCAGCTTACTGCTCGGACGCATGCGCCTCCACAACCTGGAATTTCTTGGAAAGGTCCTTCACCTGGGACTTCCCCAGGCCTTCCCACACCACCACGACACCGTCGTCGATGGTGTGGTCGACATACAATGCGCTGTTGTGGGTGCCAAGGACATGAACCCCCACCAGACGCCCCTGATTCTGGAGAGTCAGGCCCGAAAGACGTTCACGACCTTTTTCATTCAAAATAAAAGCCACGCCGAAGGAAGCACCATCTTTGGAGGTGAAAGGATAAATGGCCGCAACATGGTTGTCGGTCAGCTCCGGAATAACCGAGAAGTAATACTGCTGCGCTTCCGATCCCAATTTGACGGGAGCCACGAATTTCGCCCCTTGGTCCGGAGAGCCTTGGAGATGCAGCGTGAAATAATAGGATTGTGATTTCTTGCCAGCGGCTTCGCTGCCCAAGGGCAGAGAAAACAAGGACAAGACAACCACCAGCAGGGCGCGCGGTAACATTCTCCTAGGGAACCACGGACTGACTCGGGATGCAAGAGCGCGCTAGCAGGATCCTTCGCAAAAACCTGGACCCTTTCGCAGATTGGCGGCCTCCGGTCCATCATCACCCGCATCCAGCAGGGTTTACAAGGAGAGTGCGTGATCAGACCGCACCTGAGGTCCCGAACAACCCGGACGGCACTTTTCCCGTTGGTTCCCATCTAGGCCCTCCAAGGAAGCCACCCATCCAACTCCTCCTTAGGATCTCATTTGAAAACGAAAAAGGGCGTGAAATCCTGCCTCTGCAGTCTTTCACGCCCTTCCGGAATTGAGGTGGATAGGGAGGCGGGTTGACCTCCCGGCCCTGGCTTATTCTTCGGTCGGCTGGCCCTGTCCCGGACTCCAGTCTTCGGAGGCGAGATTGAATGCCTGCTCCAGACCGACGAGGTCGGTGCTCGGACGAAGCGCCTCGAAGGAAGCGGCCTCCTTCTTGAGCTGGTCTTCGGAGTAGTCGGCGGCCTTGATGGAGAGACCAATACGACGTTCAGCGCGGTCGACCTTGATGACCCGGGCTTCGACTTCGTCACCGACCTTGAGAACATCCTTGACCTTGGCCACGTGTTCCTCGCTGAGGTGCGAGATGTGGACCAGACCGTCGATGTCGTCCTGGAGCTGGATGAAGGCGCCAAAGCTGGCGATCTTGGCGACGGTTCCCTTGACGAGATCGCCGACTTTGAATTTCTTGTCGATCTCGGACCATGGATCGCCCTCGAGCTGTTTGATGCCGAGGCTGATGCGCTGGTTCGTCTTGTCGATGTCGATGACCTGGGCTTCGACTTCGTCGCCCTTTTTGAGGATTTCGCTCGGGTGGTTGATCTTCCGAGTCCAGCTGAGGTCGGAGACGTGGATCATACCGTCGATACCCTCCTCCAGCTCCACGAAGGCGCCGTAGGCGGTGAGGTTGCGAATCTCGCCCTTGATCTTGCTGCCGATCGGGTAGCGCTGTTCGATCTCGTCCCAAGGATTGGAATCGAGTTGACGGACACCGAGGGAGATTTTTTGCTCCTCTTTACTGATGGCGAGGACGACGGCCTCCAGTTCCTGATCGACGGTGAGCACATCGCTGGGGCGGGTGATCCGCTTGGTCCAGGAAAGCTCGGAGACGTGGATGAGGCCTTCGACACCCTGTTCAAGTTCCACAAAAGCACCGTAGGGCACCAGTTTGGTGACGCGGCCTTTGACCTTGGTGCCGGGCTCGTAGCGGGCTTCGATATTTTCCCAAGGGTTGTTCTGAAGCTGCTTGAGACCAAGAGAGACGCGGATTTTTTCGCGGTCCACGTCGAGAATGACGACCTTGACCATCTGGCCGATGACCAGCATTTCGCTGGGGTGGTTGATGCGACCCCAGCTCATGTCGGTGATGTGAAGGAGGCCATCCATGCCCTGCAGGTCCACGAAAGCACCGAAATCGGTGATGTTTTTGACCATGCCTTCAACGACATCGCCG
>JADZAX010000507.1 GCA_020852405.1 Verrucomicrobiales bacterium | reverse complement strand
GGTTGGTTCCGCTGTCGCGCAGTTTTACCACATTTTCATACTGCCGGATGTCCCAGTATTCATCGTGCCCGACACTGAGAAACGCTTTGTAGCGACCAGGCGTGGCGCGGGCCGGGTCTGTCAGGTCACTGTTGGAGCAGTAGGTCACGTCGTAGCCCTGCTCCTCCAGCCAGTAGGCGAAGGGAAACTCAAAACAAAGCCACTCCCCCGAGCCGATAGATTGAGGATTCTCGTAAATCTGGGCATATTTGGCGTAAGGACGGTCGAAGCTGACATCGGCCCAGGGACCTTGGTTTCCTTTGGGGTGAGTGTAGACCGAATAATTGTCCGGCCAGCGGTTGTAGGCCTGCCAGGTGTTGTCACTGCATTGGAACAGAACGTCGGCGGGCCGGTCGTCCGTGACAATGAACACCACGTAACTCTGCCAGTAATCCTGGTCCACTTTGCCCGGCACCGTGGTGAGTCGTCCGAGGTAGACTCCACTCGTCCATTCGGGGGGAATGGTCAGGGTGGTGGCAGCTTCCCAGCGGCATTCCACCAGATGCCGTTCCCCGCGTTGCAGTTCCGGCACGGGCTGCGTCTTTCCTGGCAACGGTCCGATCGTTTGCATCAGTCTGGCGCCTCTTCCTCCATAAAAACCGGTGCGGAAGATTTCGATCGTGAAATCACGGGCCGGGGCGCAGCTGACCATGATGTCCAGTTTTTCCCCCGCCTTCACCGACTGTTGTGAACAGTAGCCCTCAATACTTGGACTTCGGAATCCGAGCGTCTTGTCCAGCCTCACGCGGGTCAGTTGCCAGTCCAGAGCGCCCTCCTTTTCATTCTCCCTGCGGATCAGGTTCGGGGTGGCTTCCTTTGCGCCTCCGGTGCCCGAAGATTGGGCCTTCCCAGCAAGCGGCAGAAAGGGGACGCTGGCGGCCGTGGCGCGCAGCAGGGATCGGCGGGAAAGTTTTTCTTTCATATGCGCCACCAGTCCATCGGAAAACCACGGATCCGACAAGTGGCGCGATCAATGTGGGCGGCAATCGGTTCCTCAACGAAATCACCACTTGCCCGGCGCGGGATTCCCTCCATGCTCCCGGCATGCGTGCAGTGCTCCAGCGGGTCAGCGAAGCTGCCGTGACGGTCGACGGGTCCGTCACGGGCGCGATTCAACAGGGCTTGCTCATTCTTCTCGGAGTGGAGATCCTGGACACTCCCGAGGATGCGGATTGGCTGGTCCGGAAAATTGTCCGGATGCGGCTCTTTGATGACCCCGAAGGCCGGATGAGTCTGCCGGTGACCAGCTGCGGGGGGGAGGTTCTGGTGGTCAGCCAGTTCACCCTGCACGCCCGGACCCGCAAGGGCACTCGCCCATCTTTCGACCGCGCCGCACAGCGGGAGCAGGCTGAACCCCTCTACCGGCATTTTTGTGTTGCCCTGGGGACCGAATTGAGCCGTCCCGTCGCCACCGGTGTCTTTGGTGCGATGATGCAGGTCTCATTGGTCAATGACGGACCGGTGACGATCCTGCTCGACTCAAAAAACCCCGATTGATCATTTCCACGATTTTGCCCATGGCACTGCCTGCATCCGCGCCCCGACTCATCCTCGCTTCCGGGTCCCCCCGTCGGGCGGAATTGCTCCGTGAGGCAGGGATCGCTTTCGAAGTGATCTTTCCCGAAGTCGAAGAGATTCACGATGCCGTGACTCCTGTCGGTGAGCTCGCCGCGTGGAATGCCCGCCTGAAAACGCTTTGGGTCGCCCAAAAACATCCCGGAGCCCTTGTCCTCGGTGCCGACACGTTGGTCAGTGTCGCCGGGGAGGCTCTCGCCAAGCCCTCTGATCTGGAGGAAGCCCACACCATGGTGCGTCGGCTTGCCGGACGCACTCACACCGTCCTGACCGCCGTGTGCCTCTGTGGACCCGCGCTGGAGAATGTGGAAGATTTCGCGGTGGAGACCCGGGTCACCTTCCGGCCACTCAGCGATGACGACATCAGATCCTACCACGCGCTGGTCAATCCGCTCGACAAGGCGGGCGCCTACGCCGCGCAGGAACATGGTGACCGCCTGCTGGAGTCGGTGGAAGGTTCGATCACCAATGTGATAGGACTGCCCATGGAGGCCCTTTTGGAGCGGTTGGCGAGGACTTCCGCAATCTATGGCAAATAGGAATTTTCCACTCAATCTGACATTGTCAGTTGCTCGATGAAGGGTTAATGTGTTACACATTTTCCTCAAATACCTTTGATCTGACGCGTGGGCTCCCCAAAAATACTTATCATCGGGGGCAAATCCCGCCTTGGGATGGCGCTCGAGCATGAGTTTGCCCGGCATTACGAAGTCCAAACTATCTCCCGCCCTGACTTGGATCTCCTGGGTTCTCCGCGGGAAATTCACCGCGTCCTCGACGGATTGGATTTCGATCTCTTGCTGTTGCCCGCCGGCATCACCGACGTTGACCATTGCGAGCGTCGGCCCGACGAGGCCTGGAAAGCCAATGCGGGGGCTCCGGCCCATATTGCGGCTTGGTGCGCCAGGCGCGGGATTCGTATGATTCATTTCGGCACGGACTATGTGTTTGAGGGAGTCAAGTCCACGCCCTACAACGAGGAGGACGCCACCTCCCCCATCAGCTTGTATGGAAAATGCAAGCTGGCCGGAGAACGTGCGGTCATTCAGGCTTCACCGGCCAATTTGGTGGTACGTCTCTCCTGGTTGTTTGGCCCGGGCAAGGCCGGAGCGACCCCCGACTGGGCTGTGCAGTTGGCCATGGAGCAGGATTTTCTGAAGATCGCTTCGGACCGGATCAGCATGCCGACCTACACCATCGATGTGGCCCGGGGCTTGTTCCCTTTGCTTTTTGATCCAAAGGCCACCGGCTGGCTCCACATGGCCAACTCCAGCTCCTGCTCCTGGTTGGAATGGGCCAAGTTCAGCATTGACGCCGCCGTTGATGCCGGACTCACCGTAAGGACCCGGATGGTCAATAGTACCACGATGGCCGAAGTCTTTCTCAACCGGGCGCATCGCCCCAAATACACGGTTTTTGCGACGGACAAATATGAGGCCTTGACCGGCATGAAGCTCCCGTGCTGGCAGGACGCGGTGAAACGGTATGTCAAAGAAACGGTCGTGCCGCGTTACGCCGACAATGGCCTGCGCGCCGCAGTTTGACAGGTCCCTTCTACCTGCCGGATGGCAACAGCAGGGCCGGCAATTGTCCCAAGTCCGTGACAACCCGGTCCGGCAACACCCCGGCCAACGAAGCATCTTCGCGCCGCCAGCGCAGGGACCGGGCATCCCCCGCAAAGAGCACGGCGCGGAATCCCACCTCCAGAGCCGGGGCCATGTCGTTCCGCAGGTCGTTGCCGACAAAGGCCACCTCATGCGTCAGAATCCCATGGTGATCTTCGAATGCGTCGGCAAGCTGAAGAAAGAGCCTCCGGGAAGGTTTGGCCTCCCGCTGGGTCCACGAGTAGCTTACTAGCTCCTCTTGGAATCCCCATTCTGCGACCGTGCGCCCCGTCAATGCGGGAAACAACAGGGGAGTGTGGAATTGGGCGTTGGAGAGGATCCCGAGCGGCCATCCCAGATCCCGCAGCGTCGCCAGCAGTTGGGGCATCCCCGGTGTCGGCCAGGATGGGTGGCACCGGCAATCCACTTCGACCGCGAGCTGCTGCAGTTCGTCCCGGGTGGCTACGATGCCCCACTCCCCCAGCACCTCCGCCCACACTTCCCTCACATCCACTTCGGGATACGCCACTCCTTCCTGACGACGAGCCGCGTGGTGCCGGTGAATGATTTCGAGGTATCGTTCCGCAGGATCAGTCCCGGAGGGAGCGGGCCCCAAGCCCACCGCCGCGAAACAGGTCTGCAATGATTCCCTGGTGACGCCGGACTCCGCGCCCGCTCCCGAGAGAAAGAGCGTTCCGTAGAGATCGAAAACCACCGCTCTGACCCCGGGCAAAGGCTCCAGGCTGGGGCTCTCACCGGTGGGCACCGGCGCCATCGGCTGGCTCGTCTCCCGGATCCGGGCCACCAGGCGCGCCGCATTCATGCCCCCATGCGGTTGCGGTAGTCTTCATAGGTGTATTCCCGCACGATTCGGACGGCGCCGCTCTCCTCCACCAGGGTCAGAGACGGGTGGGGGACTCCGTTGAACATGGTGGTCTTGACGATCGTGTAGTAGGCCATGTCGAGGAAGACCAAGCGGTTGCCGCGCTGCAAGGGCTTGTCGAAACTGTAATCACCGATGACATCCCCGGAGAGACAGGTCGGGCCTCCGAGCCGGTAGGTGTGGGCTTTCTCCCCGGGTTCCCCACCCCCGAGAATGGCCGGACGGTAGGGCATTTCCAACACATCAGGCATGTGTGCCGTCGCCGACAGGTCCAGCACCGCGATCTCCATGCCATTCTCCACCAGGTCGATGACCGTGCCGATGAGCACTCCGGCATCCCAGGCCACGGCTTCGCCGGGCTCAAGGTAGATCTGCAGGTGCGGGTAGCGGCGCTGGGTTTCCTGGATGCAGCGGATCAGACGTTCCACGTCATAGTGAGGTGCCGTGATGAGATGTCCTCCGCCAAAGTTCAGCCACCGCATGTGCTTCAGCCAGTGGTCGAATTTCGCGTAAACCTGTTCCAGGGTGCTCTCCAAGGCGTCCGAATTCTGTTCGCAGAGGGTGTGGAAATGAAGGCCT
Organism: Verrucomicrobiales bacterium; assembly: GCA_020852405.1. Lineage (GTDB taxonomy): Bacteria > Verrucomicrobiota > Verrucomicrobiia > Verrucomicrobiales > DEV007 > JACKQE01. The sequence goes on along the minus strand of JADZAX010000507.1, from coordinate 1,724 downwards.
TCGATCCCTTCCAGATCAGCCCCTTCCAGTTGACGGGCCAAAATGCCGAACCGCGATCCGCAGGCGCACGGGTCATACAGTTCGGCCGGCGAGCTCGAATATTCGGGATTGATCCGGAGACCGGGAGAGACCGGGGACGTCGATTTTCGGACCTGTTCCCGGAACGATTGCCACTGATGCAGCGAATTGAAGATAAGGTGATCCGCAATGCCAACCAGCGAGTCCATTTCCGCCGGTTTGAAGGCCGGACAAAAGACGTGAACTTCCCCCCCGAATTCCTCGCGGCCGAGTCGGGCCTCATATAGACCCGAGGCCGCGGTTCCCACCAGATACTGCCTCAGCACCGGGTAGACACACCAGGAGGAGAAGGCCTTCTGCGCAAGCAGAATTTTGCATCCCGTGCGTTCCTGAACTTGCTGCAGGATGCGCCCATTGTGGTGAAACTGGGATTCATCAAGGACAAAGGAGGGGGTTTCCAGGCCGGACTCTGAGAACGCCGAGACGAGGCGGTTAATGCCCGGACGGACCGGACGAAGGGCGGGGAGGGGGGCGGGATCGGCCATGGAGAAAGAAAGGGGAGGGGCGCGGCGTGGCGATACTCTCGCGCAAGGCCCGGAAAAGGCAAACCAACCTAATTCTTCGCAGCGTTGGAATCGCTGATCCAAGGACCTCGGGCCCATTTCTGCCGGCCAGTCGAACGGTTGTGTCAGGCTTCCCGGGGGTCCGGGCGTGGCTTCCTGCCGTCGTCGCTTGGCTGAAGGCGAAACCAAATCAAGAGAGACTGGGATCAAACCCTGTGGCTCAGAACCGTGATGATGGTTGAGGAGCGTCTGATTCTGTGTTAGTAAGAGAAGCAGGGTAGTTCATCAGACTCGTTTTAGGACGGGGCTGGGTTATGACATCGAGACACACATTGGCAGTCGCTCCGAACATCGGTTCGGTGGCATCAGTGCGGGGTAGTGTGGTCGATGTGTGTTTTGAGACCCGTTTGCCGCCCATTCATACCGTGCTCAACGCCGGAGTCCGTGGTGACATCATCATCGAAGTTCTGGCGCAGCGCGATGCCCGCCATGTGAGGGGGATCGCCTTGACCCCGACGCAGGGGTTGGCCCGCGGCATGCCGGCGGTGGACACCGGTGGGCCGCTGAAAGCTCCGGTGGGAAAGGCCTTGCTCTCGAGAATGTTTGACGTGTTTGGCAACGTGATCGACCGGGGATCCGGGTTGGCCGGGGTGGAATGGCGCTCCGTGCACAATGACCCTCCGCCTCTTGCGCGGCGCTCTACCACTTCCGAAGTGTTCGAAACCGGCATCAAAGTCATCGATGTTCTGGTTCCCCTGGAGCGGGGAGGCAAAGCGGGCCTCTTCGGCGGCGCGGGAGTGGGCAAAACGGTGCTGCTCACGGAAATGATTCACAACATGGTGGGGCACCGAGAGGGCGTCAGCATTTTTTGCGGTATCGGTGAACGTTGCCGCGAAGGCGAGGAACTCTACCGTGACATGAAAGAGGCGGGAGTCTTGCCGAACATGGTGATGGTTTTCGGGCAGATGAATGAGCCGCCCGGGGCGCGTTTCCGGGTCGGTCATGCCGCGCTGACCATGGCCGAGTATTTCCGCGACGACGAACACCGGGATGTCCTCCTTTTGGTGGACAACATTTTTCGCTTTATTCAGGCGGGGATGGAAGTCTCCGGCCTGATGGGGCAGATGCCTTCCCGGCTCGGCT
>JADZAX010000506.1 GCA_020852405.1 Verrucomicrobiales bacterium | reverse complement strand
GGCAGAGGGGCGGTTTCTCCCCCAAACCCGTCCAAGGCCTCGACCACGCCGTCCATCACCACCTTCTGCTCGGCGTTCAATTCCAAGGGATGGCTTTGCAGGTACGTTTCATCACCATAAGGATCGCGCGCCACGGCCTCGTCCACCACTTCCACCCAGCCTCCTTTGACCAGTCCTTCCACCGAAGCCCGGTTGATGGCGAGGGTTTCGTCAAGTTGGGTGATCAGAGCCTGGGGAGGTTCCAGTTGAGACAAATGCTCCAGGATGGCTCCCTGCCGGGGGGCCCGTCGTCCGATTTTTTGCAACTCCTCCTCCCCGGGGTGGCGTAGGAGTTTAACCATTTTGCGAAGTTGTTCTCCCTGATCGCCCTGCCTGACCGCCAGTGGCAGCATCGTTCGGAACACGGCTTCCAACGGGGTGATGTAATATTCCGAGATCCAATCCGCGAGTCGTAGCAGAGGCCCGGTGATGACCGGGTTGGGGTCTGTCAGATCGACGATCGGCTTGAGCTTCCGTGCCAGGGGATCGTCATCGTCGAGTTCGTGGACCCGGACGACCGTGCCGAGCGCGGTCTTGTTGCGCAAGGGCACCCGGACCCGGCATCCGACGAGCACTTTGCCGACCAGTTCGTCCGGGATGGCATCGTCAAAATGCAGCTCAGGAGCGCTGTCGATCAGGATTTGAACGGCGGGGACGGGCATCAGTCGTCAGATTCCGGACTGTCCTGCCGGAGTTGGAGTTGGCGCCAGACATGTTCGCGATACCGTTTGTCCCAGATCGCGGCGTCCTCCTCGGCATACTTATAAAACCCTGTTCCGGTATCGACACCGCCGGCTTTGGCTTCCATCAGGCGTTGTATCAATGCAGAAGGTTTGTCGGAATTGTCCAATGACGGAAAAATGGTCTCCATGGCTTTGGCATACAGGGCAGGGCCGCCGGAAATGTCCATCCAGCGGAAGGGACCGCACAACGGGGTGAAAATACCGAGAGTATTGCGGACGGCCCGGTCGATGCTTTCCGGATCGGAAATGCCTTCCGCAACCAAATGAAGCGCTTCCCGGTAGAGGGCATATCCGAGACGGTTCACCACAAATCCCGGGGCATCCTTCCGGACCAGACAGGGCTCCTTTCCCAGTTGAAGTCCCAGGGCTTCACCGGCGGCGAAGGTCTCCTCTGAAGTCATTTCGCCCCGGATGATCTCAAGGAATGGCACGGCGTAAGCGGGTTGGCAGAAATGCATCCCCAGAACGCGCTCTGGATGGCTCAACCCCGTCTGCAGATGGGTGATCGGCAAAGAGGAAGTGTTCGATCCGATGGGAACCTGCGGGCCCACCGCAGACTCAATGTCGCGCAGCACGGCGGCCTTGACGGAGGCATCCTCAAAGACCGATTCGATGACAAAATCGCAGGGAGCCAGCGCCCGGCACAAGGGGGCGATGGAAAGCCGTTTTTCCCAGCCTGCAAAGCGCGCCGGGTCCCACCGGAGATGCTGCTCCAACTGTTCGAGGCCCTGGGTTACTTGGGCGGAGAGGCCTGACCGGCGGGTCTCTCCGGAGTCAACCGCAACGACCTGTAGCCCGTGGGCGAGGGCGAGGGTGACCATGTCGGCTCCCATGCGTCCTGCCCCCACGATCCCGATGCACTGGAAACTCATGGCTGCAATGAGCGCGGGGCAGGGGAAAGGTCAAGTCGTTCTGCTTCGAACTTGGCTCACACGATCCAGGTTTCCCCTGGGCCCAGATCGACGTCCTTCAGCGTGACAATCTTTTTCACGGGATCATATTCGACGCGCCCTTGGCGCCGGGCTTCCGAGGTGATCATGAGCTTGATATCGTCGTCCTTGTATTCGTAATGCAGCCATTGGCGGAAAGGGCGCTGGTCGACCCGGGAACGCTCTCCCAAGCCTGCCTGAACGGCCCGGGCGTAAAAGTCCTCTTCCGCATCAGGAGCCATGGCCCGGGCCACGGATCGCAGATCGGCCTCGCCATGGCCGTCCTGGATCTGGCCGCAGATTTCCTGACGGAGATCTTCCCGCCGGGAAATGGGGAGGCTCCGCTCATCCATCCACTCATCGCAAACCTCCTGCAGAGTGCGGGTCATGGCGGCACACTCTCTTTGCTGATCGAGTCCGAGGAATTCCAAAAAGTAATCCGACACTTCCTTCCGTCCGGCGATCACCTGAACCGGGTTCGATCCCTCGTCCTTCCAAACATCAATGCGGATGCGGGTGGCCAAATCCAAGTGATCCATCTCCAGCCGGGGGACGCTCGTCAGCGAGAGTGTTTCTGCATCAATGGCATGGGCTCCGCGTTGGGTCAGCATGCAGGCCAGGAGTGTTTCCCCCCGTCCGGGATCCTCGGGCGTGGGCAAATCGTGGGAAATCACCAGGAAGCCTCCGGTTGCCGCCTGCGTTTTACTCATTTTCATTTTCAGCAGGGTGGCGGCCCGCTGACTGAACTCCGTGAACGTGATCTTCCGTTCCAAGTAGTCCGAAAGATATTGAGGAAACGGGAACAGGTCGCGGTTTTTGGCGAACGTGCCGAAAAGCCGTCCTGTCCGCTCCTTTTCAAACAGTTTGCCGACGTCCTTGAGGAATCCGCGTTCCCGGTCTCCCGAGGGGAGGGGTTCTTCGCGGAAGCGGGCGGTGACTTCCTGAGAATGTTTGGGTTTGGTGAGTTCGTGAATGATGAGAGGCATGTTCGACAGAAAAGGGATTCAGGTGGGTTCCAATCCCAACAGGGAGAGAGTGGGGCGGTGAATGAGGCGTTCGATTGCGGCAGGGTCCAAGAGGTCCGATTCAGAGACTGCGAATCGCGCACCCAGGGTCAGCAGATCGCGAACCGTGGCGGCAGCGGTGGTGAAAGGGTAGTCGGTTCCGAACAGAACCTTGTCCCAGACTCCGTATTCCTGAACCAGCATCAGACTGTGGTAGAGCTGGTGAGGGCGGTAGTGCAAGGCGCTGAGATCCGCAAAAACATTCGGGTGTTTGCGGATGACAGCGATGCATTCGCCCTCATACGGATGCCCGAGGTGCGCCATAATGATTTTGACTTGGGGAAACCGAATCGCCACCGGATCGAGATGGCGAGGCAGGGTGCATTCCAGCGGGGCCACGGAAATGAAGGTGGTCCCGGTGTGCAACAATACTGGAAGGGAATGTTCCGAGGCATACTCCCAAAGAGGATCGAGAGCAGGAGCGTCCGGACGGAAGCCGGCATACATCGGTAGCAGCTTGATCCCCCGGAGACCGAGTTCCAGATGTCCGGCTTTCAGTTCGGATTCCCAGCCGGACTGGGTGGGATCGACCGACAAAAAGCCGACGAGGCGGGAGGGATCCTGGGCCACATAATTCGCGACATACCGGTCATCGACCCAAACGCCGCTCAGGGATGCTTTGCCTCCGAAAACGATGGCCCGGAAATCTTCCCCTTCCGGAAAGGACGCCGCGTAGTCTTCGTAGCGCACCGTGAGATCCACTTCAACGCCCGAACGGGCCCGGCGGGCTTCCTCCCGGAAACGGGAGCCAAAATGCGTGGGGTACTCCCACGCGTGGGTGTGAACATCGTCGATCATCAGGTGGGAATGGTGGCGTGGGGAAACGGTTGGGTCAAGTCAAGCTCCGATCAATCAAGGGATGAATTTCGAATGGCCTTGGCTGGCAATGTTTGGAAATCTGGTGGCATGGTGTAACATGGCCATCACTATGAAGCGACGAAGCTTTCTTCAATCCTCCTCCCGGGCCATGATCGCTGCTGCTGCCGTTCCTCACCTTTCCGCTGGAGCCGAATCCCGTCGCAAGATAGTCGACACCCATCAGCATCTCTGGGATCCGGACCGCATCAATCCTCCCTGGCTCCAAACTGCGCCGGAAATCATCCGGAGCCGCCATCACCTGAAAGAATACCAAGCTGCGACCGCCGGGTATGACGTTTCCGCCGTCTACATGGAGATTGATGTGGCTCCAGCAGACCTTGACCGGGAAGCCGCCGAAGTCATTGCCTTGTGCCGTGATCCCTCAGTCCCCACTCTGGCGGCAACCATTGGTGGTCGACCGGATGCGGCGGATTTTCCCGCCTACGTGGAGAGGCATTCGGCAAGCGGTTTTGTGCGGGGTGTCAGGCAGGTTCTGCACGGTCCGTCGACGCCGACGGGTCATTGTCTCCGCCCGGAATTCATCAAGGGAGTCCGGTATTTGGGCAGCAAGGGACTTCACTTCGATCTCTGTCTCCGCCCAGGAGAATTGCTGGATGGGGCCAAACTGGCCTCCGAATGCCCCGAGACCCGGTTTGTGGTGGATCACTGCGGCAATGCCGATGTGAAGGCGTTCCACCCTGCTCTCCAGGTCGGCGAAAAACCGGAACATTCCGTGGATCATTGGAAATCAGGGATCGATGCCCTGGCGGGAAAGGCCAATACGATCTGCAAGATTTCAGGGATCATTGCCCGCTTGCCCGAAAAAGCGGCTCCGGGATTGCTCGCTCCCATCGTGAACCATTGTTTGGACGCCTTTGGTCCGGAGCGGGTCGTGTTCGGGGGCGATTGGCCGGTCTGTCTGCTGGGCGGCACCTGGCGGCAATGGGTGGAAGGGCTTGCCGAAATCATTCAAACCCGTCCTGAGGCCGAAAGGGAAGCCCTCTGGAGGGGGAATGCCCTGAAATTCTACAAACTGCCAAGCGCTCCGTGAAAGGAGGATCCCCAAGAAAGCAGACTTCTGGACGGAAGTGGGAATGGCTCCTGTCGGGGCCTTCCTTGAGTTGGTTGATCGTTTTTTTCGCGATTCCGACAGCTCTGATCGTCCTGCTTTCTTTCAAGGCCCGGTCCTTGGAAAATGGGTTTGCTCCGGGGTATGATTTCGAAGCCTGGCGGCGGCTCTGGGACGGCGGCATACTCGGTATGCTCGGGCACACACTCTGGTTGTCGCTGGCCACCACTTTCATTTGCGTGATCTGGAGTCTGCCCGTCGCCTGGTTTTTGGCCAAAGCCGCGCCGCGCTGGAGGAGTGTGGTGCTCTGGCTCATCATGGTTCCATTCTGGACAAATTTCCTGATCCGAGTCTTTGCCTGGAAATCCGTGGCGCATCCGTCCGGACCCCTGATGGCCTTCCTCTATTGGACCAAGCTGATGCCCGAAGGATCGCTGCTCCTCTACAATTCAGGAGCGGTTCTTCTCGTTTTGGTCTACGCCCATCTGCCGTTTGCCATTCTCCCCCTGTTTGCCGCAGTCGATCGGTTCGATTTCGGATTGCTGGATGCCGCCCGGGATTTGGGAGCTGGTCCCGCGTCCGCCTTTTTCCGGATTTTTCTCCCTGGGATCAGGCAGGGGATGCTTTCGGCGGCAGCGTCGGTGTTTATTCCCGCATTGGGAGCTTACCTCATTCCTGACCTCGTCGGGGGAAGCGATGGGCAAATGTTGGGAAATTTGATAGCCCGCCGGGTGGGAGCGGACCGTGACTGGCCCCAGGCCGCCGCCATGGCCACCCTCCTGGTGATGGCTTCGCTGCTTCCTTTGGTGGCCGTTTGGCAGTGGAAACGGCCTCGCAAAAGCACCACCCCCGATCCTGCCCTTGCTCCTGACCACGCATGAAGCCCTCACGATGGCCGTTCTTCCTCACGGTGTTGGCGCTGGTGTTCCTTCACCTGCCCATCGTTTTTCTGGTCATCAATTCGTTCAATACCTCAAAATACAGCGCCAGTTGGGAAGGATTCACCTGGCATTGGTATGAGCGTCTTTTCCACCGGCAAAACCGGGATCTTTGGGAGGCGCTGCGGCGGTCCTTGATCATTGCCACACTTTCCAGCGTTGCCTCCATGGTTCTCGGAACTTTTGCGGCCTGCGCGCTGCACGTCTTCCGCAGCCGGTTGCAAAAAATTCATTTCGCACTGGTCTACCTGCCTATTGTGGTGCCGGACATTCTGATGGGCATCAGTCTGGCCCTGCCGTTTGCGCTGGTGAAGTTTCCTTCAGGCATGCCGGCCATTGTCGTGGCCCACACCACGTTCTGTCTCAGTTTCGTCGCCTTGGTGGTCCTGGCACGTCTCCAGGATTTTGACCGGAATCTCATCGATGCGGCTCGAGATCTTGGCGCCGGTTGGTTGCGCACGGTCCTGTCTGTGGTGGTTCCCATCCTGGCCCCCGGGATTCTGGCGGGGGGCTTGCTGGCCTTCACACTTTCCCTGGACGACTATGTCATCACCTTTTTCGTCAAAGGTGTCGGTGGTGATACCCTGCCATTGCGGATCTACAGCATGATGAAACACACCCGTGAAATGCCCGTGATCAACGCGCTTTCCACCTTGCTGCTTGTGGTGACCTTGGCGTTAACGACCGTTGCTTATCGGTT
>JADZAX010000505.1 GCA_020852405.1 Verrucomicrobiales bacterium | reverse complement strand
GGAATTCCGGCGAGGTCTTGAACTGGGTGGGATTGGGTTTGGACGGTCCGGTGCTGGACAAACACTCCACGGGAGGAGTTGGCGACGTGGTCTCACTCATTCTCGGGCCCCTGGTCGCGGCCTGTGGTGGCTATGTTCCCATGATCTCCGGGCGGGGGCTGGGGCACACCGGAGGCACGTTGGACAAACTGGAATCCATCCCGGGATACACCGTGCGGCCGGATCCTGAAACTTTCCGCCGAACCGTGCGCAAAGCTGGGGTGGCGATCATTGGTCAGACCGACCGACTCGCTCCCGCTGACGCCCGCATTTATGCCGTGCGCGATGTCACCGCGACCGTGGAATCGATCGCCCTGCTGACTTCATCGATCCTCTCGAAGAAGCTCGCGGCCGGCCTGGAAGGGCTCGTCATGGATGTCAAGACGGGCAACGGGGCGTTCCTGGTGGATCCGGTGGAATCGGAAAAACTGGCCCGGTCTCTGGTGGAGGTTGCCGAAGGGGCGGGGCTTCCCACGGTGGCCTGCCTCACCGACATGAGCCAATGCCTCGCCTGGAGTGCCGGCAATGCCGTCGAAGTCCGGGAAGCGATCTCCTGTTTGAGGAATGAACCCTGCAGTTCGCGATTGAGGGAACTGACCCTGACCTTGACCGCCGAGTTGCTCACCCTTTCCGGATTGGCGCCCACGGTGGAAAGGGGCTTCGAAAAAGCCTGCTCTGCTTTGGAATCGGGTTTCGCGGCGGAGCGCTTTGCCCGCATGGTTTCTCTCCTGGGTGGTCCGGAGGACCTGATCGACCATCCGGAAAGGCATCTACCGACGGCTGCATTGGTCCGTCCTGTGCTTGCCGCCACCAGCGGCTGGATCCGGAGCATCGACACCCGGGGATTGGGGTGGGCTGTGGTGGAATTGGGCGGGGGGCGTCACCGTCCATCGGACCCTGTGGATCCGGCCGTGGGATTGACCGGAGTCACAGGACTGGGGAGGGAAGTCTCCGTTGGAGATCCACTCGTTCTGCTGCATGCGCGGGACGAGGTGAGTTGGGAAGCTGCCGCCCGGAGGATTCGGGCGGCCTACGAGGTGGGGGAAGGGAAGCCTGAGATTCCGCCTCTGGTCTCGGGAAAAATCGTGGGACCTGCCCTCCCATGAAACCGGGTGGCCGGGCTTTGCTGATCGTGATGGACTCCTTCGGCATTGGAGGGGCGCCCGATGCTTCCCGGTTTGGTCCGCCCGGGAGGAGTGATGAGGGATCAGACACACTGGGGCACATTGCGTCTGTCAGAGCGCGCTCCTCGTCGGGACCCTTGCGGTTGCCCGAGTTGATGTCCCTCGGTCTTGGTCATGCCGCCGCAGGAGCCACCGGACGGTGGCCGGAAGGGTTGGCCCCACCCGCGGATCTCGCAGGAAGCCACGGTTGGGCCCGGGAAATCAGTCATGGGAAAGACACCCCCAGCGGTCATTGGGAAATCGCAGGAGTGCCGGTGCTCTGGGAGTGGAGTTATTTTCCCGACATCCCCCAATGTTTCCCGGTTCCCTTGCTGGAAGCCATCGCCGAAGAGTCCGGTGTGGCTGGTTCTTTGGGGAATGTCCACGCATCCGGCACGGACATCGTGGCCCGCCTCGGGGGGGAACACTTGCGAACGGGCAAACCCATTTATTACACTTCGGCCGACAGTGTGTTTCAAATCGCCTGCCACGAGGAGACCTTCGGACTGGACCGGCTTCTCTCTCTCTGCAAGACGGTGCGCCGCATTCTCGACCGGGGACCTTGGCGGATTGGCAGGGTGATCGCCCGTCCTTTTGTTGGCAGCACGGCTCATGATTTCCAGCGTACGGTCAACCGTCATGACTTCAGCGTGCCGCCACCGGATTCCACGGTCCTGGACCAGTGCAAGGATGCCGGGTATCCTGTGATCGGATTGGGCAAAATCGGCGATATTTTCGCCCACCGCGGGCTGACTGAGGAGATCCGCGCCTCGGGGCATCCCGCCCTGTGGCAGGCCACGCTCGACGCGCTGGATCGATTGGGCGGAGGTCCGGGACTGGTGGTGGTCAACTTTGTTGATTTCGACATGCTCTACGGGCATCGGCGGGACGTCCCGGGGTATGCGGCGGCGTTGGAGTCGTTTGATGCGGCCTTGCCTGCCCTCTGGGAGCGTCTGTCTCCGCGTGATTTGGTGATCATCACCGCAGATCATGGCAATGATCCGACGTGGCCGGGAACGGATCACACCCGGGAGCAGGTTCCCGTGTTGGTGAAGGGGGGTGGAGTGGCCCCGGGCACTTGTCTGGGAGGGAGACCAACATTCGCGGACATCGGGGCGACTCTGGCCCGGCATTTCGGGCTGGAGCCCACCGTGTCGGGTCAACCACTCTGGTGAGATCCGGCTCACACTCTTGGAGTGGACTCCGGTCGCGTCCTTCCCGCCGGGCCCGCCTGCATCAAGGTCTCATTGCACACCAGAGGCTGCTGCCTCCGGAGTGGGACGCAATAATGTTTCCCGGTGGATGACGATGTTTGCGTGGTTCCACAATTTGCGGATCTGAAGCTGAACCACCTGTGCCCGCCGCTGGTTGTTCAGGGTTATCATTACTTCTTGTTTTAGGTCTGCAAAGGTGGCGGGTTTTTGGTCCCGGCGTTCCATCATCAAAACCACATGCCATCCCAGCTTTGTCCGGAAGGGAGGGGTCATGGTTCCCGGCGCCAAACCGAAGACATGATCGGCGAAATCGCGCGGCATGCGCTCTTGGGAGCACCATCCCAGATCTCCCCCGATCTGGCGGGTCCGTGCATCCTCCGAATATTTTGCCGCCAGGGCGGTGAAGTCTTCCCCCTCCACCAGTCGACGGTGCAAATCCCCGATCAGTGCGGCCCGTTCCGGAGTGTCCTGCTCCACTGTGCTCAGAAAGAGATGCCGAACCCGCACTGCTTCGGGAAAGAATTTGCCGGGGGCATCGGTGGGAAGGCTGTCGAACCATGACTTGGCCTCGGCCTCGCTGACGGCGGGGACCACTCCGACACGCTGCTCCAACCACCAGCGCTGACGGGCCTGCTCCAGAAGCTGTTTTTCGATGTCTGCTGGCGTCAATCCCTGGAGTTGGGCACGGTCGATCATGTCCCCGGAGGTGGCGAATTGTTCTTCGAAAGCCCGTTTTTGCTCCGCCACCGCAGACAAGGAGGGGAAAAAGCCGAAAGCCCCCGCATACTGCCGGACCAGGGTGTCTTCAATGAGGCGCTCCAGAACTGTCCAGCGCATCAGGGTGAGATTTTTTTCCGGTACATCGCTCCGGGACTTTCCCCGGCGGGCAAGAAAAACGTCCAGCGCTTTCTCGAGTGTTGCCCGGGTCACCGGTTCGGTGTTGACTTCGGCCACCCAGTCCTCTTTGGCCGCGTCCGGATGGCCTGTGATGGCGGCTTTTTCCCGGGCCAGTT
>JADZAX010000504.1 GCA_020852405.1 Verrucomicrobiales bacterium | reverse complement strand
TGAAATGGCAGGATGGGGCCTCATTTTTGGAAACCATCCGGATTCAGGTGAATGACAGCAGGATGGAAGTTCCCATTGCCATACATTTGGCGCTGATCAAATGGACCCACTGGAATTTGGTCCTGGAAAGCTTGTTGGCGGTGGGAATGTGGGCACTGACCGCCTGGCTGCTGATTCGGGAATTGCGGTTTCTGCGGGCAAGTCACGGAGCCTGGGCCGCTCTGGTTCCTGGGCTGGCCACGATCTGGCTACTGTCTCCACGGCAGTGGATGAATTGGACCTGGGGGATCCAAATATGCTATGCCATGGTCGTTCTCGCCACCTTGGCCGCTTTGGTTTGCTTGCGGAGCGGGGCTCCCCGGTGGCTCAGAGTCTTCGGCGCCGCGTTCTGTGCGTTCATTGCCGTCCATACCTTCATCAACGGCTGGTTCGCCTGGATACTGGGGTTCGGTTGGCTGCTCTGGGAAGCGCTGGTCCTGCGAAAGGAGGAGCGGGGTGCTTGGGGGGCAGTCGGAGTCTGGATCATTCTGGCGGCATTGTCAGGGTGGGATTGTTTCCAGGGATATCAACCGGGCGCCGGTGGTTCTCGCGGTGGCATGGTGCATCAGTTGTTGGCTTCCCCGGGGATTGTCCTGCGTTATTTCCTTCAAGTCATGGGAGCCCCGTTCAGTGACTTCTGGCCCACGATGGATCGTGGTGAGATCCGATTGGGGATCAATGTGGTGGGGTCCATGGTGATTGCCGTGGTTTCCCTCATCCTGATGGCGATCCTCTTCTGGGGGGGGCGACGAGGAGATTGGAAGGGGCACTCCTGGGCGGTCTCATTCTGGTGGCTTTGTGCCGCCTGGGGGTTGGGGAATGGCTTTGCTATTGCCTTGGCGAGGACCGGAGTGGCTGCTTCCAATCCTTTCGAGAGCCGTTACCCGGCATACACGCTCTGGTTTTATTTCGCCCTCATCGGTCTGTTCTGTTATGCCCGTGCTCCTTGGGTGAAGAAAATCCGTTGGGTTTGGCTCGCTGGAATTTTATGGTGCTCCCTCATCAGTGGATTCCAGGCACTGCGTGATGCCCGGTTGGATTTCGACCGGAACAGAATGATTGTCACGGCGGCTGCGGTGCGGAATGTCGCCCCCGAAATTCCGTTTCTTCACGTCCTTGGCAGCTGTCCAGTTGATCATACCATCCAGATGTTGAACCTTTTGGATGGAAAAGGACTGCTGCAAATCAAATCACTGGAGGCCTCGTCCCCGGGGAAAGCTCCTGCTTGGGATCGGGCGGTGGGGGAAATTCAACAGGGTGGGATCTCTTCCAATTCGTTCTACATCAAAGGATGGGGAATGGACAAAGACACGCGGGATACCCTTGACGGCATCCTTGTCTCCATGCAGCCCGGCGGTGGCGTGGAGAGTTGGCTTGGGGTCGCTCAACGCCGATCATACCGGACCAAACTGGCCAAGACAAAAAAATCCATTGCCCTCCACAACCGCATCGGATGGGATTATTCCTACGCTTTCACCGGCGACCACCCGGATCTGGATCTTTCTGGGATCATCAAACTGCCTTCGGGGAAAGTGACTTTCCGTGCCTATGGTTACAGCATTGCCTCCGGTGGGATTCAACGGCTGGAAGGTGAGGTCACCCTTGATTTGCCGGTCTCACTGCCGAATCAAGGCAGCAAACCCTGATGAAGCCAGATCCCAGTGAGAGCGGGAAAGGGCGGTTTTCAAAAATGGAGAATCTCGTTTTTCCACAGACCTCTGAAAAACGAGCTTTGGATGGATCAGCGGCGCGCTTGACAGTGGCTCTGAGCGGCATCAAAGATCGCCTCTGATCATTCACGCTCACTTTCATGACCCAATTTTTTCGAGACAGCGACCTGGCGGGACGTTTTTTGGGGGCGGTCCTTTTCGGTCTGCTGATCTGGCTGGCCTTGCCCCATGTGATCGTGGTTCTGGATGATGATTTTTGGTATCTGCGCTCCGCCGGGGAAACCTTCCGCCGCGGACGCCCTTGGACAGATCCTTGGCAGGCTCCTTGGGCCGCCACTTCCTCATGCCTCGTGGCTCTTGTTTTTGCGGTGACTTCCAGCATGAAATTGGCGGTCCATGGGCTGCTCTTCCTTTCTGCGGGGATGGTATTTTTCGGACTGTCCAGTTTTGCCGGACGGTCCGGACTTGGGGCGCGGGGGGGATCCTTGGTCGCGCTTTTGGTTCTGTCCGGGCCCACTGCTCTCTTTATGTTGATGATGTTCACGTCGGTTCCCTTTTATTGGGGCTGTTTGTGGCTGGCGGCTTGGCTGGCACTGACCAAACGATGGGGCTGGTTCGCTATTGTGTTTTGTCTGGGACTGGGGGCCAGACAAAGCGCTTTGACGTGGCTGGCGCTGCCGGGATGGGCATTTTTGTCGGCCTTGATCATCCGCAGTCGCGGAGAGCGAGTCGTTTTGCCATGGAAGGCAATTTTCGCAGTGGTGACGGGTCTTCTCATGTTGGTGATCCTGAAGGCAACCATGAATCCCAATCATGCTCAAGAAGTGATCTTTGGTGCCATGGGAGAGACCATCAAAGCCGGCCGCATACCTCTTCACGCCAATGTCTTGGCCATTGGAACCTTGGTGGTTTTCGGAGGCTATGGTTTGGGGTGTCTCGCTCATGCCATGACCCGGTGGTGGCGCTCGGGGGGATCTCCATTCCCCGGGACAGGATGGCTGCGGTTGCTATCCGCCCTTCTGGCGGTTGGGTGTGGGGCTTGGGTGGCTTTGTGGTTGATGAAACAATTAACATGGTCTCACGGCTGTTATCTGGACAAGTGGGCTCCTCTCATCGCTCTTTTGACAGGTGGGCTCGCAGGCGCGGGCTTGGTCTTGTGGCCGAGGCGTCCGTCCTGGGGGTTTGCGTTGGCCACCCTTGGCGCTTTGCTGTTGGCCGGGCTTTATGGAGGTCTCTTTGACTATTATTTCGCCGATCTCTTTTTCTGGGGGTTGGCGGCCTCGCTCGCGGGAGGGGATCAGAGACTTTCCCGCGACCCGGCAGGAACAACTCCTGTTTCCCCCTTTCCAACCGTGGCTGCGAGGTCTGTGGTTTTGATCGTGGTTCTGATACTGGCCGCTTGGAATTTTCGATGCTACTGTCGCCACAAATACGAATCCGACAGAGTGGCTGCCTGTATCCAATTGACGGAGGGGGCTCTCCGCAAGGGAGTGTTAAAGCCGCACGAAATTGGTTTTGCATCCTTTGGCTACCTGGGCTGGCACTTGGAGGACTACTACATCACTCATGACGGACTTGGATCGGCCGATCTGGGAGGGTTTATGGCCTACCGGGATGACTGGAATGGAGTACGGGGGACGTCCACTTTGAGTGAAAATCCGAAATCTTTCCGGGCCTTTCGAGACTGGTTCCCTTCCCATAATAACAAAGCGTTGAAAGCACGGACGGATGCGTTGCTTTTGGCCGAAATTGAGGCTCCGATTCTTTGGTTTTGGAAAGCCAAGTTTTTCTTGAAGCGCGTTCCAGGAGAGGGTGTCAGGCTCGATCGTAAACCCATTGATTACGATGATTTCCAGTTCCATCCGTTTCCTTTGAACGACCTGGAATGGAGTCAATTCATGAATTTTGGGAATTTCGAGACTTCTCTATAATTGGACTTAAGACGAGTTTACCTTTTTGCAGGATGAATTCAGGCTTGCGCTGATCAAGGCATGGGCTATGATGAAAGCCTTTCACGCTGATTTGACGCCACCATCCATCCAGATTGGGGCAGAAAGAGTGGGTATTTTTCCCGCTTTTTTTTGTCTCCAGACTTGAGCAGACTTTATGACTAACGAACTTCTGGCTCTTTTTGAATATTACGAAAAAGAGAAGGGGATCGACCGTGCCACCATGGTCGATGCCTTGGAAGGTGCCTTGCTATCGGCCTCAAAAAAGAGCATCGGACCGGCCCGAGAGTTGGCGATCAAGATTGATCCGGATCGCGGAACCATCAAGGCGACGGCGACTTTGCAGGTGGTGGAAAAAGTCACCAAACCCTACGACGAAGTCGATCTATACACAGCGCAAAGGGTCCAGCCTGGGATTGAATTGGGGGGTGATTTGCTCGTTGAGGTGACTCCCAAGAATTTTGGTCGTATTGCCGCCCAAACGTTTAAGCAGGCCATGATGCAGCGTCTCCGCCAAGCGGAGAAGGAAATGATTTACGACGAGTTCAAGGACCGGGCCGGCGAGATCGTCAGCGGTGTGGTCCGTCGGTTTGAACGTTCCGATGTGATGATCGACCTTGGAAAATTTGAGGGGGTGATGCCTTCCCGGGAGCGGGTCAATACCGAAGAATACGCCGTCGGGGATCGCATCCGGGTTTACGTGGTGGCCGTTGAAAACGGCATCCGTGGACCGGAGATCATTCTTTCAAGAAGCCATCCCAATTTCGTCCGCCGGTTGTTCGAATCGGAAGTCAGTGAAATCGCAGACCATACCGTCGAAATCCGGGCCATTGCCCGTGAAGCGGGCTACCGGACCAAGGTGGCTGTGTATAGTGCCGAGGAAAAAATCGACCCGGTGGGCGCCTGTGTAGGGCTTCGGGGGGCGCGTGTGAAAAACATCGTCCGCGAACTCAACAATGAGAAGGTGGACATCATCCGCTGGAGTGACAATATCCGGGAGTTTGTCGAGGAGGCTCTTAAGCCCGCCAAACTGCGTTCGGTGGAACTTTTCCCCTCCGAGAAGAAGGTCCGGGTCACGGTCGACGAAGAAGAACTTTCCAAAGCCATCGGTCGCAAGGGCCAGAACGTGCGTTTGACGAACCGTCTCATCGGCTGGGATGTCCAGGTCGAGCGAGATGAGTCCGCCCATGAGGCCTTCGAAGCCAGGGTGGCTTCAGTGGTGACCCAATTTTCCAAAGTCCTTGGCATTGATAAGGAAACGGCCGAGTGCCTGATCCGGGGTGGTTTGAACAGTCTGGAAATGCTTGCTTCCGACGTGGATGCAGGCGACGTGGCGGAGATCTTGGGCGTCGACGAAGCGGTCGGTGCTGATATCATCGCCAAAGCAAGGGCATCCGTCGGCGCAGCTGCCTCGTAACAGCTGGCATAGGCCGCCGGAAACAGCCCTGTCGCTGATGCAGCGGGATCTTTGATCCCGATCGACGACAAAACCAACCAACCACCAAGAGCAGAATACAAGACTAGATGGCATCATCCAAACCACCAGGCAATTCCAGTGGAGCCAAAGGCCGCGGGCGGTCTAGCGCTGGAACACCGTTGTCCAAACCTTTGGATGAGGCGCGGAAGGAAGCCTTGAACTTGTTTGAGAAAGATGAGAAACCCAAACGGGTCGCCGGACCGGTTGAAGAGGGTTCTGCGTTTGCTCATTTGGGGACCAAAACTCCCGCCAAGAAAAAGCCTACCACGCTATTGGAGATGCCGCCGGCGCCTCCCAAGCCGGTGGCGATGGATTTGATTGGCGCTGGCGAACCAGAGCCTGAAGCGGTCGCCGTTCCTGAAGCCCCAATCGTTGATCCTATTGTTGAGGCGGAGTCCGACCTTGAGCCAACGGAACCGGGTGAAGAGCGCATCATTCATCTCAAGCCTCCCATCGTGGTCAAGGATCTTGCGGCCGCGATGGACCTCAAGCCTTTCAAGTTGATTCAGGACTTGATGGAATTGGACGTCTTTGCCAGTCAGAATCAGGCCATCGAGCCTGACGTGGCGGCACGGGTTTGCGAAAAACACGGATTTGTTTTCGAAAAGGAAAAGCGCAAGGAAGGCGGCGGGGTCCACAAGGTGGAGGTCGTCATCGAGGAACCGGTGGTTCCGGAAGTCGTGGAGGAGGAAAAGCTCAAAACGCGGATTCCTGTTGTCACGTTCATGGGGCACGTTGACCATGGAAAGACCTCCTTGATGGATGCTTTCCGTGGATCTCGGGTCACTTCCGGTGAGGCCGGAGGAATCACCCAGCACATTGGTGCTTATGTGGTAGAGCGTGGAGATCACAAGGTGACTTTCATTGACACCCCTGGACATCAGGCCTTTGCCCAAATGCGGGCACGCGGTGCGACTATCACTGACATCGTGGTGCTGGTCATTGCCGCCGATGATGGCATTATGCCAACGACCATTGAGGCCATCGAACACGCCAGAAAGGCGGGAGTTTCCATCGTTGTTGCCATCAACAAGGTCGACTTGGAGCGGGCCAATCTCATGCGTGTCATGTCGCAACTCCAAGAACGCGACCTTGCCCCTGAAGCCTGGGGTGGATCCACTCTCTGTGTCGAAGTGTCGGCAAAGACCGGGCAAGGATTGGACGAACTCTTTGAAGCCATCGTTTTGCAGGCCGAAATTTTGGAACTCAAAGCTGATCCGACGGCCCCTGCCAGGGGAATCGTGATCGAATCCCGCACGGAAGCTGGACGTGGGCCGAACGCGACCATTCTGGTGCAGACCGGCACCCTGAAGCCCGGAACCCCGTTCATTTGCGGCAATTACTACGGCAAGGTGAAGGCCATGCTCGACGACCGCGGGAAGCCGATCAAAGAGGCGGGCCCCTCAATGCCGGTCGAGGTGCTAGGCTTTTCCGATGTCCCCCATGTGGGAGATGAGTTGGTTCGGATGGACACCGAGCGCAATGCCAAAAAACTGAGCGAAGAGCGGCTGGAGTCGGAGCGCAAAGAGAAGCTTCGTCCTAAGGAACAAGCATCCTTGGAGAATTTTTATGATCGTTGGGAGCAGGATGCCAAGAAATCCCTCAAGATCATTCTCAAAACCGACGTGAGAGGCTCAGCGGAAGCGATTGTGACCGCTCTCAACGAAATCAAATCTGACAAAGTCCTGCTGGAAGTGGTCCGCGCCGACGCGGGTCCGATCACGGAGACCGATGTGCTCTTTGCGAGTGCCTCTGAAGCTTTCCTCATTGGATTCAACACCAAAGTCGAAAACAACGCCGTTGCCGTGCTGCGACGCGAAGGCATCACGGTCAAGCTTTACAGTATCATTTACGAGCTTCTGGACCAGGTCAAAGAGGCGATGCGGGGTCTGCTTGATCCGGAAACGAGGGAACGGATCATCGGTCATGCGGTGATCAAAGAGGTATTCAAACTCACTGGCGGCCGGGTCGGTGGCTGCATGGTCACCGACGGGCGCGTTCACCGTAAGGCCAGGGCGCGTGTCCTGCGAAATGGGACTCCGGTTTACGATGGTGGATTCCAAACGCTGCGACGATTCAAAGATGATGTGGAAGAAGTCCGCAATGGATTGGAATGCGGTATTCGACTGGGGGATTTCAATGATTATCTGAAAGACGACATCATTGAATGCTACGAAATTGACAAATTCGCCCAAACGCTCTGAACGGTTCTTCAGGCTCTTCCCGGGCAGGACGATCTCAGCAGGCCCTGCCGGATTTTCCCAATTTTTGGGAGGTTTGCCCCTTGCCAATTTGAGCTTTTCGAGAACAATCCAGTCATCAACCTGACTGCGCATGAAAAACCGACTCCAACGCGTCAACGAACTGCTGAAGCGCGAACTGAGCCAGTGCATTGAGCGTGACATGGAGTTCCCTGGAACGATCGTGACTGTCCACGCTGTCGATGTGACCCCGGATCTTCGCCGGGCCCATGTCTACGTGGGGGTCATCGGTGATGCCCGCCAATGCAGTGATGCCGTAAAAAAGCTCAACAAGAACCGGAACCACCTGCAAAACGAAGTGGGGCGACGAGTCGTCTTGAAAAACACCCCCTATTTTGAGTTCCGAGGGGACGATTCGGTGGCCCGGGGGGTGAGGGTGGTGGCCTTGCTCGATGAAATCGCTTTGACACTGCCTGCGGATCCTGAAATTCAGCTGGTTTCCGAGCCTTATCGCGACGAATGGGATGAGGAAGACAAGCTCATGGATCTTGAGGAGGAGTTCTCCGAAGAGGAAGAGGAAGGGGAGGAAGAGGATGACTGGGATGACGATGACGACATCGATGAAGAGGATTGGGAGGAAGTCGATGAAGAAGCCGACGATGATCTAGGATTGGTTTTTGGTGCTGATGAAGAAGAAGATCCCTGGGATGACGGCGGACTGCTTTGGAAAAAGGACGACGAGGACGAGGACGACGAGTATTAACCGGAGAGAAGAAGTCGGGGCGCTGCAGGCGCTCTCCGCCGCAGGACATGCCAGCACAACATGAAGGCCCCGCCTTGGGGCGCCGGGCCACCGCCGAGGAGATCGGAAAGGCTTTGGCTGGCGCCCGTCGGATTGCGGTTGTCAGTCATGCCCGGCCTGATGGCGATGCCATCGGATCCACAGTCGCGATGACGCTGATTCTCCGTGACCAGGGATTGAACGCGGTCCCCATCAATGCAGATCCGGTGCCGGAAGGGCTGACCTTTTTGCCGGCCACCGATGAAATCAGGACCCCTGAGAATTGGAATTTCCCTGACGGTGGAGAACCGGATGTGATTTTGCTGCTCGACTGCGCGGGCAAAGACCGCAGCGGAACCGGGATCTGGAATCGCTTGCCGGACTCAGCACTATTGATCAACATCGACCACCATGTGTCCAACGACCTGTTTGGTCATCTGAATTTGGTGGATGTGTCGGCACCGGCTACGGGGGAACTGGTCTACAGGGTTGCGGAAGCGATGGGGTGGAGCATCTGTCCGCAGGCCCGCGACAACCTGTTTGCCGCCTTGTCCACCGACACCGGGTCATTCCGGTATCCCAGCACTTCGGCGGATACATTCCGGATTGCTGCGAAACTGACTGCGGATGGTGCGGATGTGGGAATGATTTCCCAGCAACTTTATGAGAGCTACCCATTCCGCCGCATTGGATTGCTCAGGGAATTGTTGAGTGATCTCAGAATGGATGCGGAGGGGCGTATCGCCAGTTACCGGCTGCCCCTGGATATGACCAATCGTTGGGAACTGAAGCCGGGGGATACCGAAGGCCTCATTGATCTGATCCGCGCCGTCGACAGCGTCATTGTGGCGGTATTCTTTGAGGAAATGCCTGGGGGAACCATTCGGATCAGTGCCAGGTCCAAAACACCGACGGTCGATGTTGGGCAAATTTGCGGTTTGTTCCAGGGAGGAGGGCACCGTCTCGCTGCCGGAGCCCGCGTGTCCGGTGACCTGGACATGGTAATGAATTCTTTTATCAATGAAGTCGAGAAAGCGCTGAATGGAATCAATTGACGGAGTATTACTGGTGGACAAGGGCAAGGACATGACGTCGCATGACGTTGTGGCCGTGGCGAGGCGCAGTCTGGGAACCAAAAAAATTGGACACTGTGGGACCCTGGATCCCATGGCGACCGGTCTCCTGATTCTGGTCGTGGGACGGGGGACCAAGATTCAGGATCTTCTGATGGCCGAGGACAAGGAATATGTCGGCAGTTTGAAACTTGGGGCCACCACGAATACCCAGGATGCCGAAGGGGATATCCTGGTCGAAACTCCGGTGCCGGATCTCAGTGAGGCGCAGATCAAGGCCGCCTTTGACAAGTATCGCGGTGATTTCTACCAAACGCCTCCGATGGTTTCAGCCATCAAAAAGGAAGGGGTACCGCTCTACAAGCTGGCCCGCCAAGGAAAAGAGGTCGAACGTGAGCCCCGGTTGGTTCACATTTATTCTTACCGCATCGACAAAATCGGTCTGCCGGTGGTAGAATTTACCGTCGTCTGCAGCAAGGGGTTCTATGTGCGCACTTATGCCCATGACATTGGTCAGGATCTTGGATGCGGCGCCCATCTGGCAAGTCTGCGCCGGACCAAGTCGGGGCGTTTCGACCTGAAAAGGTCCGTGACCTTCGAACAACTCAAAACGGCTCCCCGTGGTGAGCTCTATGCCGCCATGCTCAGTCTACCCGAGGTTTCCAGGATGCGCGGAGCCTGACCGCTTCCCACCCTGTTTTTCAAGGTCTTGGAATCCCGTGCAGTGACTGTCCACCGTCATCTCGAGGATTTGGCCGACGTCACGGGACCGTTGCATCTGGCGCTCGGGGTCTTTGATGGGGTTCAACTTGGCCACCAGGCCGTCATTGGGGCGGCTTTGAAATTTGCCGACATAGGAGGTGGCTCCGCCGTGGTGGTGACGTTTCATCCTCACCCCGCGAGCTTCTTTGCTCCGGAGCGGGCACCCCGCTTGCTTACATCCTTGGAACATCGTTTGCAGTTGATCGAGTCCGGAGGAATTCATGAAGCCATTGTCCTCGCTTTTGATGCGACGCTGGCAAATGCCGAGCCTGAGGATTTTATCCAGAAATTGGCCACGGTGAATCCTCAGGGATTGGCCTCGGTTTCGGTTGGGGCTGACTGGACCTTTGGCAAAGGACGGCGGGGCAACGTCTCCCTGCTCCGTCAGTTGGGAATGGCTTGCGGATTCGAAGTGAGCGCCCTGCCTTTGGTGGAAGTGGAAGGGTACCGGGTCAGCAGCACGGCCATTCGCTTGGCCATCAGCCAAGGTGATCTGCCGGCGGCGACGGCCATGTTGGGACGTCCTTTTACCTTGCTGGGAACGGTTGTTCCCGGAAGACGGCTGGGGCGTGAAATTGGGTTTCCCACCGCCAATCTTGAGACCGGAGCGATAATGGCCCCGGCGTCCGGCGTCTATGCCGTCCGAGTGGAACTGCCTCAGGGCGGCTCCCGAAGCGGGGTGGCCAATCTTGGTTGGCGTCCCACAGTGGAAGGCTCAACAGGAGGGGCGCCCCGGTTGGAGGTTCACCTGTTTGATTTTGACAATGATCTTTATGGAAACGCTCTGGAGGTGACGTTCATCGAGCGCTTGAGGGAAGAACGCAAATTCCCGGACCTAGAGTCTTTGCGCACCCAAATCCAACTGGATGTCCTCGCCGCTCGCAAAGTTTTGAGGTGAGTTGTTCCTCACTTTGGACGGGGCTCCGCTGGCTTTGTTTGGACAATGAGCCGGTCGCCTTCGATGGTCACACTTTCCAAGTGCCGGAGGCCTTCGCCCAGGACGGGATGATTGGGGTCAATGCGGTAGATTTGGAGGCTGCTGTATTGCTTGATGAATCCTTCCGGGACTGTTTTTCCGGGCACCTGAATGTCTTCGACAACAAAAAAGACCGTGTGCGTGCGCAGGTCGGGGCGAAGTAGAAGTGTTCCGTTGAGAAAGCGGGAGCCTCCCAGAAACCCCCTTCGGATTTGCTGGGACATCGAAACTGTGAGTCCTTTTTCTGAAATGGACTCAATGCGTGTCGTGTTGTTGAATCCCTCAAGGATTTCTCTGGTGGCGATCAGGGTGTTGAAATCACCTGCCGTCATTTCAATGCGGGTGCTGGTGTTTTCAGAGATTGCTTTCTGAAAGGAGAGCTCGATGGCATCCGCTCTTTTCAAGGCCTCGGCAGTGGGTGCTGGAATGGCGTACACGGCAGGTTTTGCCTCGGCAAATGAATCGATCTCCTTGTCCTGACGGAAGGCCACTGTGGCGGTCCATGCAGCCAATGTCCCCAGTACGACCACTGCAATACTGAGCATGCTGCAACCTGGAAGGGGCGAAGATCCGGAGGACGTAGGGAGGGAATCTGTCATAAAGGGGAATGCAAACGGGACATCATGCCTGCTTTGGGTCTTCTGTCGAACTGGAATGTTTGTCGCCAGAGATCTCATTGCTGAGGGATTCAGATGAAAGGATAGCTGTTGAAACGGACCATAAATCAGAAAAAAGAGCAAAATATAGCAAAAGTAATAAAAAAGACAGAATTGAGTTGCCAAAATGGGAGTGGGTGTTATTATTCATAACAGTTGGAGGAACCAAACCAATGAACGCGAACCACAAAAAAAGTATCAAAACCCAACGGCAGAAGGGGCTTGGAAATGTGGATTGGCTGTTGGTTCTGGTTGGTTTGTATTTTGCGGGTTCCTGGTTGGCTGGGAAGGTTTTTGATGCCGGCAGGGTGACCTTGGATGAATCTCAAGCCCGGGGAAAAGCTGCCGAAGTCGAGCAATATGCCCGGCTTGCCACCTTGGCAGGAATTGATTTTGTTGAGGACGATGGGGTGCTGCCTGCCTTGACCCGCCTTGCAGAGGGGCGGACGGCCTCCTCCGGAGCCTACGAAGGTCAACTTTTTGCAATGCCCGAATTGAAAGGGGAGAATCTCCTCGCGGTCGGAGCGCTCATGAGAATTGAGCATGGTGCTTTGTTGTATTGTCCCTGAAAAGGGGTCTGTTGTTGAGAGAAGAGAGAAAGCCGGGCCGGAGTGGGGTGAGTGCCTCCTCCGGCCCGAGTTTTTTCACTAGAAGGGCAGCTGAACGGCGCTACTTTGCGGCATGTCAGACAATGCTGCCGCAAGATTGGTCCGGGCATATTATGATGCCTTCAATGACAGGGATCGGGTTGCCATGCTGGATCTGCTGGCTGACGATGTCGTTCACGATGTGAATCAGGGAGGTTCAGATGTCGGAATCGACGCCTTCCGAATCTTTCTGGTCCACATGGATGACTGTTATGAAGAGCAGGTCGAGGATTTGGTCATCATGACCGACCCATCGGGGACTCTTGCGGCCGCTGAATTTTTCATTCGGGGACGTTATGTCCTCACTGACAAAGGATTGCCCGAGGCGACCGGGCAACCCTACCGGCTGCGGGTGGGGGCTTTTTTTGAAATCAGGGGAGGGAAAATAGCGAGGGTGACAAACTATTACAACCTAGAAGACTGGGTGCGGCAGGTGGTGCAAGCCTGATTCGGAAAGAGCCTGTCTTTCCCTAAAGCGGGTTTTTTCTCTATTTTTTCATTTTGTCTTCATCATTTGATCACCGCATTCGTCCAATGTGGTGTCATGAACATTCTCGAAATCGCAAGACAACACGGCGCACCAACCATGATGGCACCTCCGGTGGCCTTCAAATCACTGCCGTCCTTCGGATTGGGGGGATTTTCGCTGCCCGTGCCCTTTGAAGTGAGAGGATTGCTCAGCGCTTCACGATTGGGTCTGAAAGTCGAGTTTCAAGTGGCGACCCGCTGGGTGCGCTGGTTGAAGCTACCCACGAGGCAGGTGCTTATCCCATGGGAGCGGCTCGCAGGTCTCCATCATGAGCGCCGCTGGTTGCGTGACCGGATTACTCTGCGGGCTCGGCATTGGGAAGCCCTGCTGGCGCTGCCCTTTGTCTCCGGTGATCATTGGGAACTTGTGCCGCTGTTTCGTTCAAGCGCAGATCATCGGGCTTTGCGGAGGTTGCTGAGCGAGAGCGCCTACCGGTTGGCTTTGGTGGATGCGGCTTCCCATCCGCTGGAATTGGCGACTTTCAAATCTGCGGCGTGACGGGTACCGCCTTGCGGGGGTTGGTATCGATGAGGCTGCGGATCTCATTTTCGTCCAAAGCCAGATGGGTGGCGAGGTTCCGACGGATTTGGCACATGGTCACGGTGGAGCCGGCGAGGTTTTGGTATCCCGGCCTGCGGGCGATTCCTTGGGGATCGATTTCCACTTCAAATCCAGAGAAAGTATAGCGGCCCGGTCCGAGTTTGGCTGCCGCGATGGCATCCGTGACCATGATGGAGCGCTCGATACCGGAAATCTTCAGGTAATTCCGCAGCGCGAAAAAATCGACGTGGGCGCCATCCGGGATGTAGCAGATCCAGAGACGGTCCGAGCAGCTCAAGGCACGCTGGATGATGTTGTCGTGGCGGGCCAGCGTGACCGGGCAACCATTTCCCAGATGGGTGAACACGGTTAATCCCGCGTCAATGGCCCCACGGAGTTCATCCAGGCTGGGATCGCAATGACCGGCGGACACCACGATGCCCTGCCCGGCAAGAAACTCCGTGGTGCGGTGACCGGGATCACATTCCGGTGCCAATGTCACCAGTCTGGTCAGTCCCTGCGATGCTTCGATCATTCGGTTGGCATCATCCACATTTGCCTCCACTACAGATTCTGGTGGATGGGCGCCGATGAAGCCTGGCGCAGGGTTTAGGAACGGACCTTCAATATGGATGCCAGCCATCATCTGCCGTGCCAGAGGATCCGCTTCGCGAAGGTCCGCAAGGTGGCGGAGTTTTGCGCAAAGCTGGCTGACCGAATCGGTGATGACAGTGGCCAAAAACTGGTTCACTCCATCCTCCTGCATCGAAACGCATGCCCGGTGGAAATCCTCCGAAGTGAGTTCCCTAGAACAAAAATCGGCTCCATCATAGCCGTTCACTTGGAGATCGTAGGGACTCATGGGTGTTGGGGAGGGACGGTGAAGATCGGTTTTGGAATTAGGGTAATTTACGGCAGCTCAACTCTTTCGGACCCATCTTCGCAATTCGAAGTCCGGATGGGTGGCCAGAATCTCCGCAACTTCAAAGTCGGTCTCGAACGCAGGCAGAAAAGTGTCCCCCTCATGGACTCCATGGACATGGCTCAGATACACTTCTTGGATGCGGGGCAGGAGCAGGCGAAAAATTTCGGCACCTCCGATCACCCAGACGACTTCCTCCAATTGCAATGCGTCCACTTGGGCAACACTGTTCAAGAGTTCAAAGCCTTCTGCCAAAATGGAATCTGAGCGCGAAAGAACCAGGTTCCGCCTCTTTGGGAGTGGCTTTTCCAAGGATTCTGCCGTTTTTCTCCCCATCAATACCGGTTGGCCCAAAGTAAGTTTCTTGAACCATTTGAGATCTTCCGGCAGGTGCCAGGGCAGCTTCCCCTCGCGACCAATCACCCGGTTCTCACTCATGGCGAAAATGGCGTGAAATCTCATACTTCAGACCGCGATGGGGGCTTTGATGGCGGCATGAGGATTGTAATCCTTGATTTCAATGTCCTCGAAAGTGAATTCATCGATGGCGCGGATGGCGGGATTGAGCACCAAGCGGGGGAGGGGACGGGGTTCCCGGGAAAGTTGCAGTCGAGCTTGGTCCAAGTGGTTTTGATAGAGGTGTAAATCACCAAAGGTATGAACGAAATCGCCGGGGCGCAGTCCGCAGACCTGCGCGATCATCGCCGTCAGCAGGGCGTAGGACGCAATGTTGAAGGGAACGCCGAGAAAGAGATCGGCACTCCTTTGATACAACTGGCAACTTAACTCTCCGGCCTCGGTATCGACATGGAATTGAAACATGACGTGGCAAGGTGGTAGGGCCATTTTATCCACGTCGGACACGTTCCATGCGGACACCAAGTGACGGCGGCTTTCCGGGAATTCCCGGATTTGGCGGATCACCCGAGCGATTTGGTCGATCGGTTCGCTGTCTGGACCAGCTTGCCAGGCGCGCCACTGCTTGCCATAGACGGGACCGAGATTTCCCTCACTGTCGGCCCACTCGTCCCAAATGGTCACCTTGTTTTCCCGAAGATACGTTAGATTCGTCTCCCCTCGCAGAAACCAGAGGAGTTCGTGAATGATGGAGCGGGTATGAAGTTTTTTCGTGGTCAAAAGCGGGAACCGATCCCGCAAATCGAATCGGGCTTGGGCTCCGAAAACACCCAGGGTTCCCGTTCCGGTCCGGTCGGCACGGGGCTTTCCATGGTCCAAGACAAGTCGCAGAAGGGAGAGGTAGGCTTCCATGCTGGGTAAGAAGAATCAAACAATCAATCGTTGACCCTGGAACGGCGCGCTTTCTTTTCTGACCGTTGTCGTTTCAAGTCAAGGATTTTGGCTTTCATTGCTTTGCTGCGGCGCCGCTTCTGAAAACGCACCAGCGCCCTTTCCCGGGCGGCGCTCCGCTCCTGCTCCCGTTTGGCATCTTCCAGCTTGTCGCAAAGTCTGATCCGGGCGAGAATACGATTGTGAGCTTGGCTCCTTCCTTCTTGGCATTGGATTTCGATGGAGGAGGGGAGGTGCCGCAATGAAACACAAGACGAGGTCTTATTGATCTTCTGCCCTCCGGGGCCGGAACCCAGCACAAAAGTTTCCTCCAAATCTGAATCGACGATGCGAAGCAGATCCATCCGCGCTCTCAGGGAGCTGTCTGGTTCAAAAGTTGCCATGCGACCACGGCCGATAGATCGCCCGGAATCAAAGAAAGTCACCCCTATTTTCGAACAACGCAGGGTTTTTGATTTTCAAAGTTTATTGACAGCCAACTTTTCATAAACAGGGCCATTCTTCGGTGGAATTCTCGACCATATCATGTTAACTGTGGGAAATTTTTACAAAAATGAGCCGTAAATTTGCAAAACTTATCCCTCGATCAACCATGTCTGCTGTGGGGCATGCCGGAATCTCCGGACATTGGTTGGCTCTAGTTGCAATTTCCTTGGCGACCATCGCCCTGTCCGGCAATAGCCTGAAGGCCCAAAATGCCGCCGCTTCCGGTATGTCCACTGGCACGTCTGCTGACCAGGAATTGGAGCAACTCCGGCTCATGCGGATCCGGGCGGAAGCCCAGAAAAGCCGTCCTGAAGTGCAAGCTGCCCAAATGGAAAATTCCGCGGCTCAAGCTTTGGTCCAACAGCAGGACAACAAAGCGCTGCTTGAGGCCAGGGCCATTCGCGAAGCCAAGGAGAACGCGGTCCGCGAGGCCAAAGCCCGGGAAGCGGCCAATGCCTATCAGGGAGTCAGCAGTGGTCAGATTCAATCCTGGTCCGACCAAAATACCGGGAATGTCAAAGTTCAACGCAATGTTCCGATGGCTGTCCAAGCCGAGCTTGCCGCTCAGGAGGAGGCCCGGCTCAAAAAAGAAGGGGGAGATCAGAAAAAACCCGGATTCTTTCGGGCTCCTGGCAAGGCCATCAAAGGGGCGTTGGGCTGGGAAGATGAGAATGCCTCGCCTTCCACCGCAATGGATGAGAAAAAGCACGATGGCATCCTGAGCGGTTTCCGAAAAGATGATCGACCAGCGGGAATTGCTTCAACCGAAGAAAAGAAAGAAGGGTTTTTCAAGAAGAAGACGCCGCAGGAAGGCCTCCAATCTCAACCTTACGCCGATTCCACAGGAGAAGAGAAAGAGGGATTTTTGCACCGCGTTGGTGAGAAGATTCCTTTTGTTGGAAAAAAGAAGGAGCCGGATACTTCCGCTCCCACCATTCCAACGTTTCCAATGCCCTCTGTCGCTGGTGAAGTGCCTGGGCCTGCTCCGGCAAGATCATCCACGGTGGAACCGCCCGAGCCTGAGAAGCAAGGATTTCTGCATCGTATGACCAGCAACCTGCCTTTCGTCGGGGACAAGGAGAAAAAAGCCGAAGTAGATCAGGGGGTTTTTGGTCCCGGCTCAACGGCTCCGGCTGAGATGGTTCCTGGAAAGGAAAAAAAGGGCTTGTTCTCCCGGATGGGGAAAAACAAGGAAGAAGAAATGGCCAGCAGCAGTCTTTTCCCGTCATCGGGTGATGCTTCGGTCATTGCTCAGGGCAACTCAGAGCAAGGGCTGGGCAAATTCATGCCCAAATTGCCGAAACTGGGAGAGATGTCTCTGCCGAAATTGGGTGGTGACAAGCCTGCCCAGGTGGCCTCAGTTAGTCCTTCCGAGCCGGAGGTTCCCAAATTGAAAGGAGTGACCAAGACTCCGGTTCATTCAGGAGGATCCGATCTTTATGTCCTCAAAGAAGATTCACAGTTCATGCAGTTTGGCGCCAGTGCCCTTTCCTCTGAGGCGACCACGTTGTCTGCGGGGACGGTGGTTCGTATGACGAAAGTGGGGGATGACTGGAGTTCCATCCAACTTTCCTCCGGCTCGGAAGGAGTGGTGCGCAATGGCGTCCTCCGTCCCGCATCGAACGG
This sequence comes from Verrucomicrobiales bacterium, assembly GCA_020852405.1. GTDB lineage: Bacteria > Verrucomicrobiota > Verrucomicrobiia > Verrucomicrobiales > DEV007 > JACKQE01. The sequence goes on along the minus strand of JADZAX010000504.1, from coordinate 1,033 downwards.
CGAAGGGGGGGGGCTCAGTTTCGCCTCAGCGCGGGATCTTCAAGCGACGCCTGAAACTGCTCGTTCCACGCCTGCGCCAAGAGCCAGTCCGCCTGCGCTTTCCTCAACGCCCAAAACTTTGCCAGCCCGGATCACGTCCACGGTTTCGGCAGCCCAAAATGAGGCCGATCGTGGCAATGCCTTGCCCACTTTGGGCACCCCGGCGCCGTCCTCTTCCGGTGCGGACCCATTGTCCGAACTGCCTCTTTTTGGGGTTCCTCGCGCGAATGCACAGCCCTCAGAAACCGTGGCCTTGCCCTGATCGCAAATCTGGTTTGGTGACCGTTTCGTAAGAGTTGGGGAGCATCGTGCCCTCTGCCAAATCATGATTCAGGGCACTCCCAGGATGCTGGGAATTCCCTTGATGTTCTCTTTTTGGGAGCTTTTTCCTTACGAATGGCCCGGTTTTTTTAGATTATGGGCAAAGTCGGAATTTCTGTCCAATGGGAGTTGGATCAATGTTGTCCAGCTCAGTATTCTCCTTGGAATCAACCGGGAAAACTGCCCGATACAGCGAAGCCAATTCTTGTTGCTTGGGATGGTAAGTCAGATTCTTTGAATAAAGTCCGATCCTGCGGCATCCAATGCTGTGAACCTGATCGATTACCACCTTGCTGGGACATTCCCCGCGGCTCGACTGATTCGATGGTTCGTAAAATAACCTCATCCCAACACCACCATTGCCATGAAAACCAAATTCTTTGTCCTGCTTGCGATTGCCGGAACTTCCCTGTTGATCACTCCCACCTCGGAGGCGCGGGAACATGGCAGCTCCGAACACTCATTCTCCCATTGTGCCCCCAGGGTGATTTGCATCAAAGTCATCAGCCAGCATTCGGAATGCCGTGTTGGCTATGATCATTGTGGGAAAAAATACACCTACCATGTCACCGTCGTGACGTATCTCGAAATCCGCAGCGATGGATCCCGTCGCACTTACAGCAAGACTTTGCGTGCTTGAATACCAGATCGCCTCATTTTGGGACATTAAACC
>JADZAX010000503.1 GCA_020852405.1 Verrucomicrobiales bacterium | reverse complement strand
TCCGTTCAGTTGGTGGAATTCTACGGCCGGATCAAAAAAACCGCCCGTGAGGAGCCTACCGTCCCCAACCGCTTCCGCGCCGCTTGGTGGGCTTTCAAGTTGGTGGATCTCGATGAAGCCCGGACCCACCTCGCGGCTTTGCACGAGCCTGCGAAGCCGATCCTGGAAGTGGAACGGCTACTGCTGGATTTGGCCGAACAGACCGAGAACCGTCTCCTGGTGGGTCGCCAACTGGAACTCCTTGCCAAGATCGATCCAGAGCGCGGACCGGAGTACCAGCACCGCTGGGCGGAGTTCCGCTTCGAATTGGGCTATGAAGATGAAGCGGTCCGCCTCCTGCAAAAATTGGCGTCCTCTCCTGATGCCACGCTGAACACCCTGAAATCACTCGCCAATGTCTACCAAAAACAGGGGCGGACCAATGATCAGGTCCGGGTCTGGAAGGACGCGTTCGACCGGGCCAATCTTTTTGAAAAACGCGAGATCGTGAAGCAATTCAGCAACACGCTGGTGGAAAACGGAAGGCCCGAGGAGGCTCTCAAAGCCTACCTCGATCTCATTGCCAAAGAAAATGATCTGACACAGAAACGCAAGCAGCTCGATGCCCAGATCACCCTTGCGAACCGCCATTATCTCACCACTTGGCTGAAGGACCGCTACCAGGAGCTGGCCCAGCAACATCCTTTTGAGCGCTTTTTTCCCGAAGCCCTGGCGCGGGTTCATGAGGTCCTTGGGAATCATGCGGAAGCCTACCAGGCTATGAAGCGGGCCTATTACATGGCCGGGCACGATCGGGAATTGCTCGACGAACTCAGCGAAATGGCGACCCGCTCCCAGGATCTCAAGGCCGCAATTTACTACCGGCGTCAGATCATCTCGCAAAACGAGGAGGGGGCGACACCTGAGAATTGGCAGACTCTGGCCGGAATGCTGGAGGAGGATCTCAGGGTCGGGGAGGCCGATGCGGTGAGGGAACGGCTCGAAAGCAAATTTTCCCAAAACGCCGATTTTCTCAAAGAACTGGTCCGCCATTACCGGGAAAGTGGACAAACCGGCCGGGCCAGAAGGGTTTTGGAGCGCCTCAAGAAATTGCGCCCCTGGGACACCGCCCTCGTTTTCGAACTCGGTCTGCTCCGACTCGATGCCGGTGAAGCTGCTGCTGCCTTGGAATGCTTCGAGAGTGTCATCGCTCAAACCACGGAAGCCGCCTTTCCCACCGACGGGGATTCCGCAGAGCCGCTGCCGGTGATCCGGGGGGGCTGGAATCGTGGCTCCACGACCCGGCCCGACTGGGGCGGCTTGGAGACTTTCGCGGGCACTCTACAGGAAACGCCATTCATGAGTCCAGAAACGCAGGACCTTTTGGTGGAGTGGTTCCGCAAATCCCGTCCCGAGTACGACACCCAGCCCAGGGCTGATGGCATGCTCAGACTGAGGGCGATTGAAGAGGCTGCCCACCTCAGTGCCGGTCTTTCTCCCGAGGTGCTGGGCGGCTGGGTGGAGCGCTGGACAGCGGAAAAGCCACCCGTCTCGCCGACCGAGCGACTCTGGGCACTGGTCCATGCCGGAGCCGGCGAGGCGGCAAGCCCCCTGCTGCGTGGGGAATTGATGCGGGCCCGGTCGGCGGAACGCCGCCTGCTGCTCTCCGTGATCGCTGGTCGTCTCCAGCTTTGGTCCCTGCTCGGTGAGTGGGTGACCATGCCGCAGGAGGCTCCTGAACTTCCGGGAAGGGCTCTGTATCCCGCCCTGGCGATTCTCCTGTTGGGGGTTGAAAATGAAACGCCCTTTTCCCGGGCTGGTCTCGCTGCCTTGATTCCTCGATTGGTCGTTTCTGAGTCTTTCGCCCTTCATATGATGAAACGGTTCGAGCAGGCCGGTGCCCATGAGAATGCCTTTGTGGTGGGAGAGATCATCGCCGCACAGAGCCGGGCCGGGGAAGACACGGAGATTCTCTACACTGTATCCCTTTCCGCCCGCAATGCCCGGCATCCGCAACGGGCTGATTCCTGGCTGGAGAAGGCCGCCCAGTCTTTGGGACCCCGCCCGGGGCGGGACGTGTCGGCCTACCATGCGGCGATCGTTTCCGAGTGGAGTGCCAAACTTTCCCAAGGTCAGGACCGTGTGGCTTTTTTAAGGAACTTGGAGCACCGCTTCTCCGATGCCCCGGGGGTGGCCCCTTACCCCCGGCTCTTCGTTAAAGCGCAGACCGCTATGCTTCGTGGGGATCGCGATGCCTTTCTGGGTGTGATGGGTGATTATCGGCGAACGGTGCTGGGTCTCGCCCTGCCCCAGCAACTGCCTGATCCCGGTGACCTTGAATTCCCCGAAGTCGCTACCGCTTGGAAAAACCTTCGGTCAATCCTGAATCTTTTTGCTCCCCGTTCCCACCACTTGGTTTCCCCTGCAGAGCTGGCCGAAACGCTCTCGCCCGGGTTCGAACTCCCCACTGAAGGTCCCCGGACGCGCTCCGAGGCCGATGATTTCATGGGCACGCGCTTGGTCTGGACTTTTGAAGGTCTGACGCCAAGGGAACGTTCCTGGATGCTGGAGACGGAGGCAATGCCGCTGACGACGGAAAGCCGCATGGACCTGGCCAGATCGTTGGAGAGTGGGGGATTTGCCAGGGAGGCCGCTCATCTCTACGGCGAGGCCTTGGTCACGCTGGATGATGCCG
>JADZAX010000502.1 GCA_020852405.1 Verrucomicrobiales bacterium | reverse complement strand
CCGCGCCAGCAAAAACCGGCACGGCCTGAAAAATCCCGCTCCGGGAACGGGCAGGATGGGTCGGCTCAGCCTTCGCCTCCGCTACCGATCGCTTCGACCGGGCAGCCTTCCATGGCTTGCTCGCAAAGCTCGCGTTCCTCGTCATTTTCAGGCTGCTTGTAGACGAAGGAATAGCCTCCATCGTCATTGCGGGTGAAGTTGGCGGGAGCCGTTTCGCGGCACAGGTCACAGTCAATGCACTGGTCGTCCACAAAAAACGCTCCTGCCACATTGTCTGAATAGCGATTGTCGATGTCTGCCATGGAATTCGGGAATGGTGAGGTGTAGAATTTGCGGTGAATTTTAAAGGCAAAGCCCCTCTCTGCAACGGCTTTTTCCATTTTCCCCACCAAAATTGAGTGGCAATATTTCGATGGCGAAAAAGTCCCATCCAGTCCAGATTCCGGCTTTCACCCGACCCGAATCAATTCCAGCATGAACGGCGAACGTCCCCCACACTCCCACTCCGCTCCCCAACAACAGCCCGATGCCGATCACCTGATTCCCAGAGAAGGCTGGCACGTCATCCATCTCTTCTACCAGGTGGAACGATCCCATTGGGACCTTTTGGATGAAGAAGAAAAACTCGAGGCCAAGACCAACCTGACCCGGCTTGTTCAGGAGATCCGTTCCACCGAATCTACCCAACTGCTGACGTTCAGCATGGTGACCCCGAAAGCGGACATCGGATTCATGCTGCTGACACCGGATCTGCACAAGGCCAATGAATTTGAAAAACGCCTCACCCAGTCGCTTGGGGCGGACATTCTGGCTCCCGTCTATTCTTACCTGTCCCTGACCGAGCTCAGCGAATATGTCACCACCGATGAAATGTTCGCCCAACAACTCAAAGAAGAGCATGGACTGGCCGACGACTCCCCGGAATATGCCGAACGCCTGGCGGAGTTCAGCGCCCGGATGAAAAAATACAACAAGGACAAGCTCTACCCGAACATGCCGGATTGGCCGGTATTCTGCTTTTACAACATGTCAAAACGGCGCCAGGAGAAAAACAACTGGTACAGTCTCGACATGGCGACGCGCCGCAAGCTCATGCAAGGGCACGCCACCGTGGGCCGTCGCTGGGCAGGCAAAGTCCGCCAGTTGATCACCGGATCCACCGGGCTGGATGAGGCGGAATGGGGTGTCACCCTGTTTTCCCATACTTCGCAGGACATCAAAGAGATCGTGTATGAGATGCGGTTTGACGAAGTCAGCGCGTTGTATGCCGAATTTGGCGACTTCTACATCGGGATTCAGCTGGCCCTCGACGAGTTGTTCCGCCGCATCGGACTGTGAACGGCTCCTCTTTTCCCCCCCTGACCATCGCGGGGCGTGTTTTTGGATCACGCCTCATGACTGGTACAGGTAAATTCCCTTCTCCCGAATCCATGCGGGAGGCTCTGGCGGAATCCGGTTCGGAAATCGTAACCGTCGCTCTGCGCCGCGCCGACCTTTCGGGATCGGGAGATCCTTTCGCCAATATCCTGGAGTTCATTGATCCGGAACGCTATCTCATCCTGCCCAACACAAGCGGTGCGATGAATGCCGGGGAAGCGGTGCGTCTTGCGCGCCTCGCGGCAACAGCAGGTCTCCCGAAATGGATCAAATTGGAAATCCATCCCGACCCCACCTACCTGTTGCCTGATCCCATTGAGACCCTGAAGGCCGCGGAAATCCTGGTCAAGGAAGGGTTCGTCGTGCTCCCCTACATCAATGCGGATCCCGTCTTGGCCAAACGTCTTCAGGATGTGGGCACTGCCACGGTAATGCCATTGGGATCACCCATTGGCTCGAACCGCGGATTGGAGTCGCGCAGGCAAATCGCCATCATCATTGAACAGGCTACGGTGCCCGTTGTGGTGGATGCCGGCATCGGCGCTCCCAGCCACGCCGCCGAAGCGTTTGAACTGGGGGCGGATGCCGTTTTGGTGAACACCGCCATCGCCATCGCTCCTGACCCTGTCCGGATGGCTCGCGCTTTCCGCCTCGCGGTTGAAGCCGGTCGTCTTGCCTATGAAACCGGGCTCCCTCTCCAAGGTCGGCAGGCTTCGCCCACCAGCCCGCTCACGGGGTTCCTCTATCCGAAAAACTGAGCCCCTGAATGGTTGCGCCAGTCCGCTTATTCCCACTCAATGCTGGCGGGCGGTTTGGTGGAAATGTCGTAGAGAACCCGATTCACACCGCGGACCTCATTGAGAATCCGGTTGCTCACCTCGGCCAACAGATCATAGGGCAGACGCACCCAGTCCGCTGTCATGGCGTCCTCACTAATGACGGCCCGGAGAGTGACGGCATATTCGTAACTTCGTTCATCTCCCTTGACCCCGACCGTTTTCACGGGAATAAGCCCCGCATAGGCTTGCCAGACATGGTCATACCACCCCTGTTCCCGCAGTTGGCCGATGAAAATGGCATCCGCTTCCCGGATAATCTCCAATTTATCCGGCGTGATTTCACCCGGACACCGAACCGCGAGCCCCGGCCCCGGAAAAGGATGACGGCCCACAACCTCATCTGAGAGTCCCAGGGTCCGGCCGAGTGCCCGGACTTCATCCTTGAACAACTCGTCCAATGGTTCGATGACCCGGCCCTCAGCCTTGAGTTCCATGATGCGGTCGACCCGGTTGTGGTGGGTTTTGATGGTGCTGGCGATCGAGCCCGAAGTGGCGCTCTCAATGACATCGGGATAGAGGGTCCCTTGGGCAAGCATATCGACATCTTTCCCCACGGCATCAAAAAAGACCTGCACGAAGAGCCTTCCGATCCGGCGGCGCTTCTCCTCCGGATCCGTGACTCCGGCCAGTGCTTCCAGGAAACGTGCGGAAGCATCGATGGTTTCTATTTTGATGCCGATGCTGCGGAATTGGGCTTCCACCTGTCGGGCTTCGCCTTTGCGGAGCAAGCCGTTGTCCACAAAAATGTTCCGGGTATCAACCTGCGACTCATGCAGCAGGGCGGCCAGCACGGACGAGTCCACCCCTCCGGAGACCCCACAAACCACTTTGCGGCTCCCTACCTGGGCACGGACCCGGTCAATCAGATGGTCTTTGAATGAAGCGATGCGGAATTTGGCTGGGTTCACCGCGAGCCTGAGGAAATTAGCCAGGATGGCCTTTCCTTCCTTGGTGTGGGACACTTCTGGATGAAATTGAATGCCTTGGAATCCGGGGCACCATTCCAGAGCCACCGGGATACCGTCGAGATTTTCCGCCAACACCCGGGTACCCTCCGGCAGCCGGCTGCAGGTGTCGGAATGACTCATCCAAATCTGGGAGCGGGTGTGGATCCCCTCGAACAAGGAGGACTCGTCCTGCACGACCAGTGTGGCCGGACCATATTCCCGGGTATGTCCCGGAGAAACTTCTCCGCCAAATTTACGGTTCAGCAGCTGCATGCCGTAGCAAACCCCCAGCACGGGAACTCCCAGGCTTTTGAGATAGTCAAAATCAATATCGGGAGCATCCTCCTCCAAAGTGCTGCGGGGACCGCCGGAAAGAATGACTGCTGATGGCGAGCCAGTATCCCTCAATTCCGAAGGCTGGTAGAGGCGGGCAAAGCAGCCTTCCTCACGAACCCGTCTGACAATGATCTGGGTGTATTGGGAGCCGAAATCAATGACGGCAATGGAGCGATCCATGGTGAAATAGTTCTGAAAAGGAAACGGAAAAGAAGATGAGACAGCCCCCCCTGCGAGGTGGATGCGGCAACGGTGGTTCAGGAAACGCTCTGGTAGTTCACCGGCTCTTCGGTGATGACAATATCGTGGGCATGACTTTCACGGAGACCGCCTGGTGTGATCCGTACAAAACGTGCCTTTTCTCTCAGTTCAGTCAGATTGGCCGCCCCCACATACCCCATCCCGGAACGGAGCCCCCCCATGAGCTGGAAAACAGTCTCACTGAGAGGGCCGCGGTAGGGCACCCTGGCTTCAACCCCTTCAGCAACCAGTTTCCCTGAAGCATTCTGTCCGTAGCGGTCACCCGATCCTCGGCGCATGGCTTTGAGCGAGCCCATGCCGCGGTATTCTTTGAAAGTCCGTCCTTGGTGGTTCACAATCGCCCCAGGACTTTCGGCAGTCCCGGCAAGGAGCGATCCGAGCATGACGAGATCAGCCCCACCGGCGAGGGCTTTGACCAGGTCGCCGGAGTAACGGATACCGCCATCGGCGATCAGCGTGACTCCCCTCTCCCGGCAGACCGAGGCCACTGCTTGGACGGCGGAGAACTGGGGCAAGCCCACTCCGGAAATGACGCGGGTGGTGCAAATAGAGCCCGGACCGACACCGACTTTGATCGCGGCGACCCCCGCATCCATGAGATCGCTGGCGCCTTCTTCCGTGACCACATTTCCCGCAACCACCGGAGTGTCGCCCAAGGCTCGGAGCTCGGAGACGACGTGGAGCACCCGGTCCGTGTGGCCGGTGGCGGCATCGATGAAAACCGCATCAACACCGGCCTCAATGAGAGCCTGAGCCCGTTCCCGGAAATCTTCCCCCACACCGATCGCTGCCCCTACCCGGAGTCTTCCCATGGGATCTTTGGCCGCATTGAGATAGCGTTCCCGCTTTTCAATGTCCTGGCTGGTGATCAGCCCCACCAGGTGATCCTGGTCATCGACCAGGGGCAATTTCTCGATCCGGTTGTGATACAGAATGCGGCGGGCTTCGTCCTGTCCAACCTCACGATGGGCCGTGACGAGCTTCGCTCTCGGAGTCATGACATCGGCAACCTTGCCGTGGGCATGCTCGATATACCAAATGTCACGGGTCGTCACCATGCCTTCCAATTTGCCTTCGCGGCTGACGACGGGAAATCCATTGACGCCTTTCTCCCGCATGACGCGCTGGAGTTCCTCCAAAGTGGTCCCTGTCTCCACCGTGAAGGGATTGCTGATGATCATGTTCTCTGATCTTTTGACCCGGGCGACCATTCCTGCCTGATCGAGGATGGAGCAGTTCCGGTGGATCACGCCGAGCCCCCCTTCCCTGGCCAAAGCGATGGCAAGTTCGGCCTCGGTGACGGTGTCCATCGCCGAGGATATCACGGGAATATTCAGCGTGATTTGGTCCGTAAGCCTCGTGGTGAGGTCGGTATCCCCCGGCAAAATCCCGCTGCGGCGCGGGACCAGCAGGACGTCATCGAAACTAAGTGCGAGTGGAAGGTCTCCCATAGTCAATTTTTAGAGCGAACCGCCTCCGGGTCAACCGATATTTCCGAAGCTTGGGGAGAGACGGGCATTGCAACTCCACACGGACCATGCAAGGAGAAAGGCCCCATGCTCCGCGAGGCTCTCCAGAAACATTTCGGCTTTGAATCCTTTCGTCCAGGTCAGGAACAGGTCATCCAATCCCTCCTCCAGGGGCGTTCCGCCCTGGCGTTGTTCCCCACGGGGGCAGGGAAATCCATTTGCTACCAACTCCCGGCAATCCTCCTCGAAGGGACGGCACTGGTCATTTCTCCTCTAATCGCCCTGATGAAGGACCAGGTTGATGCGTTAAAACGGCGAGGCATTGCCGCGGCCCGTCTTGATTCCACGCTGTCTTCCGTGGAGGCCTCCGAGGTTTTGGCTCAATTGCGGAAGGGAACACTGAAACTGCTCTACATTGCCCCGGAACGTCTCGTCAGCGAGAGTTTCATGAACCGACTCCGGGAGGTCAATCTGTCACTCCTGGCGATTGACGAAGCACACTGTATTTCGGAATGGGGACACAATTTCCGACCGGAATACCTTCGACTCGCCAAAGTAGCCCAAGAGTTGGCACTTCATCCCATCCTCGCCCTCACCGCTACCGCCACGCCCCCTGTGGCCCGGGATATTTGTCGGGCCTTTGACATCTCGGAGCAGGATCATGCCCAGACCTCTTTCCACCGACCCAACCTGAATCCAATGGTCACCCCGGTAACTCCTGAAACACGGGATGCCTTACTTGAGGAGCGCCTGAAAAACAGGGACCGACTCCCCGCCATTGTATATGTGACTCTGCAGGAAACCGCAGAGCGCGTCGCGACACGTCTCCAAAAGTCGGGACTTTCCGCGAGAGCTTACCATGCTGGAATGCATGATGACCACCGCAGCGAAGCTCAGGAGCATTTCATGTCCGGCCGTGTCGACATCATTGTTGCCACGATTGCCTTTGGAATGGGAATCGACAAAGCGGACATCCGGGGAGTGATCCACTACAATCTTCCCAAAACTTTGGAAAACTACCAACAGGAGGCAGGACGAGCTGGACGGGACGGGAAACCGGCGATTTGCGAAATCCTCGCCACCGCCAAAGATCTCGTGACCTTGGAGAATTTTATCTATGGTGATACTCCAACGGAATCGGCTCTCCGTGTCCTGGTCAGCCAGTTGCTCCAACAGGGGGCGGAATTTGACATTTCCCGATACGATCTGGCTCTGGCTACGGACATCCGTGCGACGGTGATCGAAACGGCCATTACTTATCTCGAGTTGGCAGGAGCGATCGAGCCATTGGGGGCTTTTTACACCACCCACCGAATCGCCTTTTCCCAGCCCCCAACCAAAATCCTGCATGGCCACCTCCCGGAAAAGCGGGACTTCTTGCGCCAGATCTTCGCTGCGGGGCAGATGGGCCGAAAATACCTCACCCTCGCCCCTGACGTGGCCGCTGAACAAACAGGGCAACCCAGGGAACGAGTCCTCCGTGCTCTGGCGGAACTGGAGGAGCAGGGGGACATCTCCATGCAATTGTCTGGATTGCGCCACCGGTTCCGACTCGGCCCTACGGCCGGGAGCAAGACTCCCCGCGCATGGGCCGGGGAACTTCAGGCCACTTTCCAGCGGCACGAAAAAGCAAATGCGGAAAGACTCCAGCAGGTCATTCGCTATGCCTGCACGGGCACCTGTCTGACTCGTGCCTTGGTGATGTATTTCGGGGAAAGGATGGATCAGGACTGCGGACACTGTTCCGGATGTGCCAATCCCGGGCCGGATTTGGCTTCCCTGCCGGGCAGCAGTGGCCGGTCCATCCTCCCAGAAGATCTGGAAACGATCCGGCAAATCACTGGTGAACGCCAGGCCGCCCTCCGTCAGCCCCGTCAACTGGCCCGTTTCCTCTGCGGATTGACCAGTCCGGCGAGCACCCGCGCCCGCCTGGGGCGTCACGATGCCTTTGGAAGCCTCCACGAGGTCGCCTTCCAGGATGTGCTGGCCCAACTTGAGTCAGGCAACTGGTAGCCGCGATCAGCGCAGACGAAACACCGCGAGAGTGAAAAGTCCCGCAAACAGGAGCATCTGGAGAGCCCCCAGTGCCAGATAGGCGTTGTACCTCGGTCCGGGTGGATTCAGTCCGACGGCCCGGGTCAACCAAATGCCCAGCGGCAGTGTCAGCGCCGGCAAAGCCCACCATCCCTCACCGGTCAACCAAGCCTGCACCAGGGAAAGCAGCCCTGG
>JADZAX010000501.1 GCA_020852405.1 Verrucomicrobiales bacterium | reverse complement strand
GGCAGAGGTTTTCCTGAAGGGGGATGACATCGCGGTCCCGGATTGCTAGATAGTGGATCAGGTTGGCGGCGCTGAGCCGGCTCTCCTGAGGCATTGCGGCGAGTGTGTGTGCTTCCTGAGCCTGGCGCTGCCGGCAGGTGGAGACCAAGTCTTCCACATCACGGATCAGCCGATGCAAGTGTTCGGAGGAAAAAGGATCGGTCATTGGAAACTGGCTGTGGCGGCCAATTGGCCCGGTTCAGGTGGAATCTACGTAGGCGGGCCATCCATCGGATTCCCTTTCAAACATTCGTCCCCCGGAATCGACGGCTCAGTGAAAAGATTGTCACCTTGGCGTTTTTTCCAACGAGCCGCCCTTCATCCAGGTCACAGTTGAAACCGCCAGGCCGCGGGTGTCCACGCGCCGGTCTTCCAGCCATCCTGGGTGCCGAATTCACGGACGCTCATATCGTCAGGGCCGATCCTGACATGCAGGATGGCCTGGTCGGGACCGTGGAAATGCGCGGCGTTGTCGGTGTTTAGGAAGGGCACCCCGTCGGACGGACGATCATTGGCGGTCCCATCCCAGCGGGTGATCTTCCGGGCATGGGTATGGCCGCAGAGGGTGGCGGCGATCCGGTAGGGCTTCAGGGTCTCATGAAAGGCCTGCACATCCCCGTAATCCCATTCGTTGTGGATCACCTTGTCGTCGGGCACCACGGCGGAGTAGCGGTGCAGATCAATATGGTGGACTAGAACGACCGGACGCCCACTGTTGCCGACCTGGGAGGCAAGATCCTCGCGGAGGAAAGGCAGGCTGCCCAGCGGAGCGTAGCGGCGTTTCCGGGTCACCTCTGGCGCGTCCCCCACGACGATGCCCAGCGAGACGAAATGCACCCCGCCCCAGTCCCAGGAATAGTGGAGACCGTTCGGGGACAGATTGACGATGCCGGCGCGGCGTTGGTTGCGTTCTTTGAGGACCGTAATGACCGGACCATCGCCGTGAGGACTGTCGTGGTTGCCATGGACCTCCCGCACCGGCCAGCGGAGCCTGCCGTCTGTTCCGTTCAGCCCCCAATCGGCGACGAACGCGGCCGCTTCGGTCTCGGCCATGCTGTATTTGGCGGGACCTTTGTCACCATTGTCCACAAGGTCGCCGACATGGATCACGCCATGGGGGGCAGGCACCGTGCCACCCCCTGATTCCGGGGAAAAGGGGGTGCCGGGGAGCCGGTTCAGTTGCGCCACAAGCGCGGCATTGTAAGCCGTCGAGACCTCATCCATGATCCCCATTTCCTCGGGGTCGGCCCGGTAGTGGGTGTCTCCGATGACAAAGAAAGTGGCCACATCCCCGGTTGATTCCGGGAATGCGATGTCTGGCAACCCTGCCGCTGCCGAGACCGTGGCGAGGTTCTTGAGAAAGTGTCTGCGGGATTTCATGAGGAAGCGAATTTTGTTGGGAGAATTCACTGTAGCAAGTTGGATCCGGTCAAAGGAACCATCAGGGACGGAGGATCGGCACTTCCCAGAAGGTCAGTGCGGCGATGCCGTTGCTGCCGAACAGGACATTGGCGGGATTCCAGTGATCCCCGTCAAGGTAGCTGATGGTGTTGGCGTCCGTGGGGGAAGCCAACGTCAGGATGAGGAGCTTGCCGCTGACAGTGCCTCCGGTGACGAGACCTTTCCGGCCATCGAGGGAGAACTCGCTGGTCAGGGCCTGGTCCCATTGCACCGGTTGGTCGAACTCAAGGGTGATTCGGTCTTTCCGCTCCTTGTCCAGAGACGCCCGGACGAGGTTGGGTGGCGTGACGGGAGTGTTGGACACCGTCCCGTAGTGGTCGCGCTCCAGGAGCGGGCGGATGAGCCGGGCGATTCCGGTATAGCCGGCGGGAGGAAAGTGGCAGCCACCCGGTGGGCGGACTCCCAGCGTGGACATGATGGAGAGATGGGAAAAGGCATCCGGCAGGGTCCGCTGGACCTCGCGGAGACGGTTGTCCGAACCATCACTGCCCATCGAGCAGGCCTTGGGCCAGATTTGGAACAGGTGGTAATGCTGGATGTTCGGGTAGTCGGTTTTCCATCCCGCAGCCAGATCGATGAAATACCGGCGGTAGTTCTCCCAGCCGTATCCCCCGGTCGGTCCGTCCGCGCCCTGGTCATTTTCCCCCTGATGCCAGATCACGCCACGGACGCCGTGGGTGAGCCGGGCTTCCCTTACCCTCCAGAGTAAACGACCATAGATGCTGCCGAGGTCGGCCGGGTCGGAGGCATTGCGTTGATGCTGGTCAATCCGGGTGCCACCCACGGCACCGTTGATCAGGCAGAGGGGAATTTTCCGGTCCTCGACCAGATCTTTTGCCAGTTCCATGGCCCAGTAGCCGATCTGGAGTTGCCCTCCGGGACTGCGGTAGGTGGCCTCACCCCAGCGGGGGCCGGAGGTGGGATTGCCGGACGTGTTCCCAAAGGAACGGATCCATTCGCTGTGGAAGGCGGGCGGATCTTCCTTGCCCCAGTCGGTGGCGACGGCGTTGGACTGGCCGTTGATGAGGAACGCATCGCCACAGACGAGATTGCCAACCCGGTGCAGCACCCGGTCTTCGCTCCCGAATTCGACCGCATAACGGACCAGTCCGGGTTTGAGTTTCACCGCGAAGGCATAGGCTCCGTCGGGACCGGTTTGGCGGGTTTCTGTGAGGTAGGGCTGGTCATTGGCAGAGATCTTGAGAAAGACCTGGCCGGGGGAATCGGGAAGGGTCCCGTTGTAGTGGAGCGTTCCTTCATTGTGGTCATCACGGGCATAAAACTGACCCTCTTCGGGTTTCTCATCCTGGGCCGGGGGGCGGATGACCCACGGGTCCTGTTCCGGTTCCTTCACCCGAATGGTCGCGGTCTGCGTGACAGGCTGTCCGCCATTGCTGAGAGTCGCCGTGATCCGCAGGGGACCGCTGTTCTGTGAGCGCCGGAGAATGAGAGTGTCATCGCGGATGTCCTGGATGACCGCGAGAGGCGCGACGTCCCACTGGACTTTCACCTTCCCGGCACCGGCGGACGTCATGGCAGAGGCATTGGACAGTTCCGGCCTCACCTCGATCGTGGAGCGTCCGTCCCAGGTAGCGGGAACCTGCAGCGTGAAGACCGGATCCGGGATGGCTTCCTGAATCGCGAGCGCCACTTCCTTGACTTTGACCTCCTCGGGAAAAACTGCCTTGAGACGCACGGTGGCCGTGGCATCTCCGGTGACGCGGCCGGAGACAAATTCCACCATCCTCCTGTCGGTGGCGAGGATGCTTTCCCTGCCATCGCGGATCAGCGACCAGATCAGCTTCTGCGCGCCTCCGGCTTCCGCCAGGATAGTGGTGCGGCCCCCTTCCGGGAGGGTGCTTTTCTCCGGCGTCATCGAGAAGGCGTTGCCGGGCTGGACCAGAGGACCCACGAGGGCTTGATGGGGCTTTTGGTTCTCGTATTGGAGGCGGATCCAGTCGGCGGAGCGGGCCACCCGGGAGATCCGCACTTCGTCGAGGTCACCGATGAAATCGTAACGGTGATACCAGCCTCCGAGCCACAGTTTCGCCGGAGTTTTGATCGCCAGGGATGGCCCTTGCCGGGTGTTACTGCCATCGGGTAGCCCGTTGACGTAGATCCGCGACTCTCCGTCCCGGTAGGTGTGAGCCACGTGGATCCACTCGCCCAGCGGGAGTCGGCTGTCGCCGGTCACATTGCCCCGGGAGAAGTAACAGTCCATTTGGATGTGGGGCGGGCTTTTGAAATGCATCACCACCTTGCCCTGCGCCTCCTCATTGCCCCAGGCCAGGATCCGGCCGTTGCTCTGCTCGGCGCGGATCCAGGCTTCGGAGGTATGGGCGGAATCGCCTGACGGATAAGCTGTGATATGTTCGCCTCCGAACAGGCCATGACTGCCGTCAAAGTGCCGCGCGGGCCCCGTCAGTCCCGGGGTGGCGGTGGTTCCGGTGTCTTTTGTTTCCAGCGTCCCGGCATCGTCCCTCACGGGTTCCTGGAAGTGCCAGACACTGAGGTAACCGTTCGAGGCATTGAAGACCGCCTGGGCGTCCGAACCGGCGGCAGCGGCCGGATTGCCCCAATGCATGTGAAGCTCCTGCCTGGCATTGCCGGTAATGCGCGGAATGCGCACCCACACGCTCGCGGTGCCCCGGGTGGCATCCCATTCTTCGATCTGGTAAGCCAGTGCCGTCCCACTGCCGCTGGTGAAGCGGATGTCTTCGCCATGGGGCTGCGCCCCACTGAAATCGAACCAGTCCCGGTGCAGGCGCACCAGGAGGGGGAACTCCTCGATCATGGCCGTGGCGGGCAGGTTCGCTCCGTCCGGGGTGGTGAGGAGGGTGAGCACGCCCCGGTGCCGCCATGCCTGTGTCGGGGCCGGCGGGGCCATGCCGGAAGGACCGGTTTCGGCTTCCGAAAGGGGAGCCAGGAGGGTGAGGATGGCTAGCAGAAGGCGTTTCATGGGAAGGACCAGGATGGGAAAGAGCGGCGGCTGGAAGGCCGTTCATTTGAGGGATTGGAGGAAAGCGAGCAAATCGGCCGCTTCCTGGGCAGTGAGGTTTTGCAGCAGGCCCTCGGGCATCAGGGACAAGGGGGATGTCGAGGTTTTGCGGACGTCTGCCCTGGCGAGCTTTTCGGTCACTCCTCCGGCCACTTTCAAGATCAGTTCCCGGTCGTTGCGGTCGGTGACAAATCCCACCTTGGTTCCCCCCTGTTTCAGTTCCACCGTGGTCGTCAGCCAGGTCGGATCGATGACCTTGGAGGGATGGAGAATCTGCTCCAGCAGGGCGCTGCGGTCCCATTTGGCGGCGATGTGGTTGAGATCGGAGCCGAAGTCGATCCCCTCGCCGTTGACCCGGTGGCAGGCCACACAGACTCCGGCAAACACCGTCCGGCCACGGCTCGCATTGCCTGTCAGATCAAGCACTTGCGTTGGAGAAACAACCGCCCCGAGCACCTGGCGGCGCTCGGATTCGGGTAGGAACCGTTCGAAGAAGTCGCGGCGCAACGGATCCGGCAGGGAGCTGCCTTTGGTGATGGCGGCTCTCCGGATGTCGGGGGGAAGCGAACCATCGATCACGCCCAAGAGAACTTCCAGAGCGCCACTGGTTGAGCCCAGCAAGGCATCGAGTTGCGCAAGGTCTCCGGTTTTCAGCGCGGCCAGCGCCGTTCTCTCGGCCTCCCGCTGTCGACGGGTCTCCGCGCTGGTGGTGGGGGACTTGTCTTTCAAGCCGGCGATCCAATCCCGCACCACCAGGATCCCACGATCATCCACCAGTTTCCCTCCGAGATACGGCATGTGGCCACCGCCCGCCGTGGCCATGCGGTAGAGCAGAACGCTGCGGGCCGGATCACCGGGGGCGATGACACGGGCATCGGGAAGGTTGAAGTCTCCTTGGACAGGCTTGAAGTCAATGAGCTTGGTCTCTTTTAGGGCGGTTTCAATGTTGAAGTAGGAAGGCACGGCGCCGCCGCTGTTGTAGCGGTGACAGGTGCCGCAGTTGGCATGAAGATACGAACGGGCGCGCGTTTCAAGGCTGCCCGCCGATCCGTGGGGATCCGCGAGTTCGGGCTCGTGCGGAGCCATACCGAGTTGGAAGAACAGATCGAGCTGGCGACCGGGGGCTTCCGGGGTCGGCCGGTCCAACTGCAGCGACGTGAATCCCTGCGCGAAGTCATTCATCAGCGTATGGCAGCGAGCGCATTCGGACCGGCTGAAAAAGCGCCAGCGTTGGGAGCGTTCGCCTCCGGGCGCGGTCTGGTCTTTGATGGTGAAAAGGGCTTCGCCTCCGGAAGTGGGCACCAGATCGGCGTCGGTTTGGGCTTCATTCCAACGGTAAGAGTAAGCGCCCCACAGATTGCCGTCATAGTGCAGGATCTGGGTTTCGACCCGGCGGCGGGTCTTCGGGTTTCCGCGCTCCATTTCCAGGGAATAGGTTTTCACCAATACCGCTCCCGGAGGGAAACTCCAGTGGCCCCGGAGCACCACTCCTTTTGATTCCGCGGCCACGGTCACGCCGGAATCCCCGGGGAAAGCCGCCCAGCGTTCAGCGGTCGCGTGGTCCGCCCAGCGCGGGGCATTGATCTCAAAAGGTCGCACCCCGGGCGCCGGCTCCTGCTTGGAAGAGTCGGTGAACAGCCCGGAGTCGCTGAGCCGGCGGGGGAAGTCGGAATTTTTGCCCGCCCCCGGGTTCGGCACCAGCCTCCAGAGTCCGCCTCCGCTGTAATCGATGATGATCCATTCTCCGTCGTGGCCGATCCCGAACCCTGCCGGCATCAGGGAACTGCGGGCCAGTTCGCGGTGCTCCGTGACCTTGTCGCCCGCCGTGCGCAGCGACCAGAACGTGCCCATCTGCCAGTCGCCATAGAGATAGGCGCCCTTCAATTCGGGCAGCCGGTCGCCAAAGTAAAACTCCCCGCCGGTGATGCTTGCGGCCTCTTCGTGGGAGTGGGACACCAGAGGCGGCAGGATGGGGGAGGGTCCGCGCATCCGGTCCGGGCGAATGTCCTGTTTGCCGGCTTCCGTGAGGCTCCACCCATAGTTGCCGCCCCGTTGGATCCGGTGGATCATCTCCCAGAGTTCCCAGCCGACATCGCCCACGAACAGGTCTCCGGTCACTGGATGAAAGCTCATCCTCCAGGGATTGCGCAAACCATAGGCCCAGACTTCTCCCCGGGCGTTGGGCAGACCGACAAAAGGATTGTCCTTGGGAATGGAGTAGGCCCGGTCTCCCTCCGGGTGGTCGACATCGAGGCGCAGCACACTGGACAAAAGATCGCTGATGTCCTGCCCGGTGACAAAGCTGTCCGGCGGGTCCGGTTTGTCGGCATCACCCGTTGAAAGGTAGAGCATGCCATCGGGACCAAAGCGCAGATTCCCACCATTGTGTCCGCCGGCGCGCCACGAAATGATGACCTTGGCGCTGGCCATGTCCAGCGTGGGAGGCTCCGTCTCCGTGACCCGGAAGCGGATGATCCGGGTGCCGTCTTCACGATTGTCCTGACCCTGGAGATCGAAATTGGCCCAGGTGTAAATGAACCGGTTTTCGAGAAAACGCGGATGAAAGGTCAGGGCATAGGAACGGCTGACTTCCGGGTGGTAGGCCTGGAGCTCGCCGAAGACATCCGCCTTCTCCGCCTCCGGCACGAAGGAAAGCAACCGCCCGTTTTCCTCCAGGACCACCAGACGGTCACTCCCCGGTAACGCGGCCAGATCGAGCGGCCTGGTGAACGACAGGGCCGGATAGAGTCGCTCCACCAGATAAGGCGGCGGTGGATCGGGAGTGCCGTGGATTCGCGAGGTCGTCCAAGGCACCCGCCCCCCGGCGGCGGCGGAGTCCAGAGCCGACATCGAGAGCACGATCCAGGTCAAGCAAGCGATCGGGTGGGGGAGTTTCATGGGGAGTCTAACAAGGTATCGTTCGTTGGTTGCCAGCCCTGTCCGGTGGAGGACCCTCCTGCGTCAGGATCAAACCGGAAGGCTTGAGTAAGTCCGTCGCCAAGGATTGCCTGGCCTGATGCCTGACCAAAGGCCCCATTGTCGGGGGTGAAGACAACCAGGGTGTCTCTGCTCAGGTTCAATTCATCAAGGGCGGACAAGACGCGGCCGACCGAGGTATCGAGGGCTTCGATCATGGCCGCGTCCTTCCTGGCAAATCCCGGCCGGTCCGGGATGTGGTTGGTGATCCGCAGTCGCGCGGGAGACTGGCCGGTCAACACCGCTGCCCTCGTCGGGGAGCACACCGGAGCGGCCGCGTAGGCGTCGGTGAAGCGCATGCCCTGTCCAGCCAAGCGGTCGATGTTGGGAGTGCTGAGCCGGGCGTTGCCCTGGCAGTGCAGATCGGTCCATCCGAGATCATCGATCAAGATGAGCAGGATATTGGGCCTGGTCTCCGCCGCCAGGGAGGAGGCCAATAGCCAAAGGGGAATCAGGATCCGGAGCGTCATGCTAGGGTCCCAACAGCTCCAGCATCGCCTCACCCATGCCATGTCCGATCCGGGTGTACCAGATCGCGCTGCCAAAATAGTGGTAGGGCCGGTCCGATCCGACCAGCTTCCATTCCTCGAAGTGTTCTTTCCATGTCGGAAAGAGCGCCTCCGCGGCCCGGTCGACAAGCACATCGGTGCGGAAGGCTTTGACGTTGCCTTTGAATCCAGCCACGTCATTCATGGAAAGTTGAGCGTTTTGAACAGTCAGCTGGCCTTTTTCGGCCGGTTTGGAACCGTTGTTGCCGATGGCCGCGATGACGAAAGGCAGGTTCGGTTTGCCAAGGTCCTTGCGGACATCGGTGATCAAGTGCTGCAAATTGGTGGCATACTCTGCCGAGGCCTGGGCCGACAGCATGTCATTGAAACCCTGGAACCAGACAAATCCGGTCATTTCCCATTTCCGGCCTTGGAGCGCGGGGAAGAGGGTGGCATACTGAGCGGAGGTGTCCGCCACTTCTTTGCGCATGGCCCGGTAGGACGAACCATAGTCAGCCTTGATGTCCTCCATGGTGGGCAGGGGATTCGTGCGCTTTTGTTTTTCGTTGTCTTTGGTGACTCTGATTCGCGCCTGCTCCAGCTCCGCCGCGAGGAGGTCCTCCGCCGGCAGCCCGGCGGACGGGGGGCGGAATTTTTGGTAGAGCGAATGCCCTCCCCAAGCGGCCTTGATCAGCAGGACCGGTTCTTTAAAATGCTCCCCCATGAGGTGGCCGAATTCCAGTTCGGGACCGGTCCTGCCAGGCGAGCCATAGCCAATCGTCAGACCTCCACTGCGCTCAAGAAATTTGATGAAAACATCGTCGCGCACTTTCCACTCCTCACCGGAGCGGAGGTGGGCAAACTGCTCTCTGGTTTTTTCATTGGTGGCCTGGTGGGTGATGAGTTCATTGCTGGCTTTGCCTTCCATGTTGGATTGACCCGCGAGAAGGAAGACTTTGACGGT
>JADZAX010000500.1 GCA_020852405.1 Verrucomicrobiales bacterium | reverse complement strand
TGAGTCCCAGTCCGGCATTGATCCGCGGCGCGGGCAGCAGATCCCCGGCCACGGCCTCCCGCACGAGCTGCGGGTAGGGGACGTCCGCATTCCAGGCCCGGACGAGATATTCACGGTAACGCCAGGCATGAGGTATGGGAGGATCCCCTTCGCTGCCATGCGTTTCGGCATAGCGCACCCAATCCATCCAATGCCTGGCCCAGCGTTCCCCAAAAGCCGGAGAAGCCAGGAGTCGATCCACCAGGTTCGGCCAAGCCTGTGGGGATTCGTCCTGCAAAAAGGCCTCCACCTCCTCCGGGGAAGGAGGCAGACCGGTCAGCACATAGGAGACGCGACGGATCAAGGTGCGCCGGTCCGCCAATGGGGCCATTGGCAGGCCGGCTTCGACGGCGCGGGAGCGGACAAAGGCATCAATGGGCCGGGCAGCCCACTCTGCTTCCACGCCCCCGGGTGGCGGCACCGCCACGACCGGGCGCAGACTCCACCACTGCTTGCGACGCTCCAGCACCGCAGCCCAATCGGTCTCCTTCGCGAGTTCTCCGGCCGAGGGCGGAGCCTCACGCGGATCGATGGCTCCGTCCTCGATCCATTTCGCGAAATCGGCCACCACTGAAGGTTCCAACGGAGCCCCGTTGCGCGGCATCTTGAGGGTCGCATGGGTCTGGCGAATGGCCTGAAGGAGCAGGCTGGCGTCAGGCTGACCCGGCAGCACTACCGGACCGGATTCACCGCCCCGCATCAATGCCTGCCGATGGTCGAGGACCAAGCCGCCTTTCTGTTTGCCCGCCGTGCTATGACACTCATAGCACTCCTGGGCCAGGACAGGCCGGATGCGGCGTTCGAAGAATTCAACCCGGTCGGCAGTGGCCGCCACCGTTCTCGTCGGGACGATCGGAAACGCCAGCAACGCGGCAGAGTAGAGCCAGGTGAGTTTCATGACCACAGCACCTCCCGGATTTTTCCGCAGGTGCGGAGACACTCCGCTCCGAGAGCGGCAAAGTCCGACGGTGGAAGCCGGAAAGCCGGAGCCATCACGGTGATCGCAGCCACGCCCAGCCTCCGTTCATCCAGCAGGGCAGCTCCGACGCAATGAATGCCTTCCAGCCCCTCCGCTTCGTCAGTCGCGAAGCCCCGCTGCCGGACTCCGTCCAGGTCGGCCAGCAAAGCTTCCCGGGTCGACCGCGTCGTCCGGGTGTAGGCCTTCAACGGCACGTCCCCGCACCATGCTTGAAACTCCAGCTCCGGCATTGATGCCAGCAGGGCTTTTCCAGGCGCGCAGGAATACAAAGGAACCCGCATGCCGACTTCGCCAAGAACTTTCACGAGATGTCGCCCGGGAACCTGGTCTAGGACCACGCCTTTGAGCCCTGAGCGGACCAGCAATTGCACCGTTTCTCCGGTAAGATCCCGCAAATGCTCGAGGGACTCCCGGGCGGAGGCAACCAGACTTTTGTCCCGGACCCGGGGCCGTCCCAAATCGAACAGCTTGTTGCTCAAAGTGAAACGTTTGTCCGATTCCCGGCGCACCAGATAACCCCGTTCAAGGAGCGTGGCAGATATGCGGAAAACGGAATTTTGCGGAATGCCCAGATGCCGCGTTATCTCAGCAACGGAAAGTCCCATCGGATGTTGGGAAAGAACCTCCAACAGTGACAGACACCGATCCGTGCTAGGTGAGGCGCTCTCGCTGCTTTCCTTGTCCCGACCAACCGAAGTTGTATTGGTTCCGATATCCATCTATATTTAGATAATCACCCAAATACAGACGAGACAAGAGATACCTTCGGCGCCATCGCGGGAGGATCCAACGGCTCCCTTGCCCCTCCGGACACGGGTCCGGATGGTCACAGGAGAGTTCCGCCGATCGGGGAAATTTCCCCATTCAGAAACCGAGCCTAGTCCGCAGCTTTCCGACCCAATCGCGCAGTCGTCCCAGACTCTTGGAAGCGCGACGGCGGCTCCCGAGATGCATCAAACGCCAGCGCCGTGAGCCCTCCAGCACCGTGAGAGACTCTTCCACATTGCGCAAAGCCTGGATGATGCTGTTGCGCCGGGAAAATTCGTGTTTTTGGGCCGCCCTCAACTGCAGTTCCAGCTGACCGCACTTCAAACGCCACCGCTCAGCCTCCCCATCGGGAGCCCCAACAGCTCGGAAACAATCGGAGCCGAGCGGCTCCAGCAGAAGCTTTTCATAAAAACGTGCCAGCTGATCCCCGGGCAATTCCGTCAAGGAGGGCAGATTTGCGGAGACCGAGGTCAATGCTGCAGGGAAGAAAGAGGCTCCCTCTCCGACCGGTCCCCACTGCTCTTGCAACCACGCATTGCATGAGGCATGGCGTTCCAGCAAAGCCGCGGCCTGCTCCGGCTCCAATACCAACGCCTTGCAGCACGTCCAGCCTGCTGCTGCGGCAGCTTCCCGCAGTCGGTCCCGAAAGTCACTTTCATGCTGACCCCATCCGGGAGCGTTGGGTGCCAGAGGACTCGATTCCAAACTGCGGCGGAATTCCCGGATCGCCACCAGGGACCGGGGATCGAGTGATTCGTTGTGCCAACCGGCCGGAGGGAGGTTCTCCCCGATGGTTTTCCCGGGAATCAGCCGGGAGAGAAAATCGCGTCCGATATCACCCTGGACCAGGCGGTCTTTCTCAAAAGCCCGGACCGTGACATTCTCCCGGCCGAAGGCCTCAATCCAAGGGGTGAGCCACGATTGGTAATCCAGACTGCGCACGGTGTCAGCGACCACCCGGTTGGCACCATGGGCTTGTCCCTGATCCAGAAAGGCGGCAGGTGAGCCGGTGAAATAGCCCATTTTACAGAACTCGGCATAGTTCGAGGCCGCCGAGCCATCCTGGCGCCGGAGGTAACAAATGAGGCGGATTTTACCCTTGAAAACGCCAGCCAAGCGAGCCCGGACTTCCGCCGCGGGAACAAACCAGAATGCCTCATTGCTGACGACAGCATCAGGACAGGCTGTTTTTTCCAACTCCTCTCCCAATTGATCCCAGACACTGGTTTCCGCCAAACAGACCGGACCAGCATGGCTGGACGGCCACCAGATGAATCCGTGGTGGGCTGGAGCGAGATAATTGTCGACTGGCGTTCCGGGACGATCCCACGCGGCGGAATGCAACACCCCGGACTCAGGATAAAGGAGCCCTTGACCGGCCAGTGCGATCCGGTGCTTTTGGAGATGCACTTGCAGGGCAGTCGTGGCCGTCTTGGGACTGCCGATGTGAAGATGGAGGGTCTGACAACTCATGGCGGTGGAAGACCTCAGTCGGCTTGATACGAATGGCGTGGCGGATTTGCGCCGTTGCGGTCCCCCCCGGGTGGAATCACGTTACTGGCGTGTTTCCCAGATTGCCATTTGTTTAATGGATGTAAAGTATCATGCTCCATGAAGATGGGTATTCCCATTGCATAGAGTCCGGAAATTCCCCTGCCATTCCTGCCATGAAACTGAGTCGCCTCGCTCCTCTCTTTGTCGTTTTTATTCTGGCCCCCTTCTCCCAGGGGCAGGACAAGAAAAAGGTCACCTATAAAGACCATGTGCTGCCGATCCTGGAGAACCGCTGCCTCAACTGCCACAACCCGGATGAGACCAAGGGAGGCCTTGATCTCAGCACCTTCTCGGCCACCATGTCGGGCGGCTCCGGCGGCAAAGTGGCTTTCGCCGAAGATCCCGACGGATCCCGCATTTACCGGCTATTCGCCCATCTGGAAGAGCCTTACATGCCACCGGAGAAACCCAAAGGCGCCGACGCGGAGCTCCAGGTGATCAAAGACTGGATCATGGGCGGCATGCTGGAAACCGCCAACAGCCGGGCAATGAAGAACGACAAGCCCAAGTTGGACATGTCCATCCCGGTCGCCACTGGTAAGCCGGCGGGACCACCACCGATGCCACAGGACCTGATCCTGCAGCCGGACGTCATCGCCGAACGTGCCTACGCCGTGCCCAGTGTCGCCCACAGCCCTTGGGCTCCCATTTGTGCCGTGGCGGGTCAGAAACAAGTTCTGCTCTACAACACGAATGATTTCGAGCTTCTTGGCATTCTTCCCTTCCCTGAGGGTTTCCCCCAGGCGCTTTCCTTCAGCCGCAACGGCAGCCTGGTGATGTGCGGAGGTGGACGTGGCGGGAAGAACGGCTCGGTCGTCGCCTGGGATGTCAAAACCGGGGAGCGGGTCATCGAAGTGGGCAAG
>JADZAX010000499.1 GCA_020852405.1 Verrucomicrobiales bacterium | reverse complement strand
CGATGAGTTTGGGCTCTATCTGTCGCCGCGGGTCGCACTGGGCAATGCGCGCCTCAGCATTGTCGATCTTGGCGGGGGCCAGCAGCCCATCTGCAATGAGGACCGACGGTTCTGGATCGTCTTCAACGGAGAGATCTTCAACCACGTGGAACTTCGGGCCGACCTTGAAGCGCGCGGCCACCGGTTCACCACGCACTGCGACACCGAAGTCCTCGTTCACCTCTACGAGGATGAAGGGCCAGGCTGTGTGCGCCGTCTCAACGGCCAGTTTGCCATCGCACTTTGGGACACCCGCGAGCGCACGCTGTTCCTGGCACGAGACCGCGTTGGGGTTCGTCCCCTTTTCTACACCCGCGCCGGCAATCGGATCGTCTTCGGTTCCGAGATCAAAGCCTTGCTGACGGTCCCCGGCGTGCACGCCACCCTGGACCCTGGCGCCATCGAAGACATTTTCGTCCGCTGGAGTCCGCAGGCATCCCGTACCTGTTTTGAAGGGATTCAGGAAGTGCCACCCGGCCATTTCCTCTGTCTCCGGGACCAACTCAGCATGCCGCAGCCATTCTGGCGGCCCGAGTTCAACCCTCCCGAACGTCACCAGGAGGTTCCGTTTGCCGAATCGGTGGAGGCACTCTCCGAACTGCTGCTCGACGCCACGCGACTTCGGCTTCGGGCCGACGTCCCGGTCGGAGCCTATCTCAGTGGGGGACTCGATTCCTCCCTGATTGCCGCCATGGTCCGGGGACTCGGAGTCAGCCATCTCGACACGTTCTCGATCAGTTTCAGCGATCCTCGATTCGACGAAAGCCCGTACCAGAAGCTGATGGCGAAGTTCCTGGGTACGGATCATCAGGTGGTCTACGCCACACCCGCGGACATTGGCCAGGCCTTGCCCGAAGTCATCTGGCATACGGAGACCCCGCTCGTCCGGACATCGCCCGTGCCCCTGTTCCTCCTTTCCCGTCTGGTTCGCCAACGGGGCTACAAGGTCGTGCTGACTGGTGAGGGTGCTGATGAATTCCTGGCAGGCTACGACGTGTTCAAGGAGGCGAAGATCCGGCGTTTCTGGTCCCGCCAACCCGACTCACGATGGCGCCCCGCGCTGCTGCGAAAGCTTTACCCGGACATTCAATCCCTCTCGACCACTGGCGCCTCCTATCTTTCGGCGTTTTTTGGGGCGGGCCTTCAGGATCTCGACGATCCTGCCTACTCCCATGCGATCCGCTGGCGCAACTGCCGCCGCAATCTGAGGTTTTTTTCCCCGGAGTTCCGGCAGCAATTGGCATCCAGACAGCCCGATACCAAGACGGAAATCCCACCCGAGTTGGCCCACTGGGATGGCCTGCAACGCGCGCAGTACTTTGAAATCACGACCTTTCTCTCGCCCTATCTGCTCTCCTCGCAAGGCGATCGTGTGGCCATGGCGCATTCCGTCGAGGGCCGGTTTCCTTTCCTGGACCACCGCGTCGTTGCCTTCTGCAACGCCTTGCCTTCCCGCCACAAACTCCGCGGCCTGACCGAAAAGTACATCCTGCGAAAACTCGCAGGACGATGGCTACCGGCCGAAATCGAAAACCGCCCGAAGCGACCCTACCGGGCGCCGATTCACCGAAGTTTCCTCAATGGTAGAGAGACTCCCGACTACGTCCGGGAGCTGCTCTCACCGGAGGCGCTTCGTTCGACCGGTGTCTTCCTGCCACAGGCAGTGACTCAACTCGTTGCGAAACTGGAGGCCGGCGGCGTGGTGGGTGAAACCGACGAAATGGGGCTCCTGGGGATTCTTTCGACCCAGGTTTGGCACCGCCATTTCCTCCAGTCACCCCGGGCCCTCCGACCGATCGACGAACGCGACAACATCAAGATCATCCGTGACCCGGTGACCTAGACCTTCTTGACGCGACGGTCTCAAACGGGCTCACGCCGTGGGGTCCGCCCGACTCCCGGCGCGGGGGGCGAACGCGAAGATTTAGATCCGTCGGAATTAAGCCAGACGGGAACGGGAATCCGATACCACGGAAGAGGCGGGGAGAAAGCCAAGTGTGCCCGACCAGTCATCCGGGTGCCTTCCGACGGGATGATGCAACGAACGCCGCTCAGTCCTTCTTGTGAGCGTCGTGACAGGTTTTGCACGATTTGAGCACGCCTCCCATTGCCGCCTTGGCTGCGGCCGCGTCTTTGGCTTCAACCGCCTTCAATACTCCCGCGCTTCCGTCCCGCAGCAGCTTCCCAGCGGCTTCCGCCCAGGTTCCATCGGGGCAACGGCCATCCTCCATCAAGCTGTAGCTGGCCTCATTCAGGAGTGCAGCCTTGACCCCGAGGTCGGCCCATTCCTCCGCGCTGGCCGGACCGGCGTCGGTGAGTTTTTTCGCATCGCCACAGTTGGGCTTAACGATGCCCTTCATGAGCTGGGCGGTCTTGGCAGGACGACTCTTCCCTTGTTTGACCTGGGCCTGGATCACGCCGGTACCGAGCAAAAGGGCAATCGCGATCGTCGCACCGAGAAGCCGGTTGGAGAGAGACAAAGGGAATATGGATTTCATGCGATTCAAATAATGGATGGATGATTGGATTGTATCGGTAGGTTTCCCCAAGGCGTATTGCGGTTGAAAGCAGAACGCCCCTGAGCGGGTGCCTGAAGGGGTGACCTTTCCTGGGATTATCCCCTGCCCCCACAAAAGTCAAAATCCACCTTCGGCCGAACAGAATCTGGTGCAGGCATCGAATCGATCCTGATCACCCAAACCGTCTCTTCTTCGACTGATGGTCCAGGAACGACTACCTCACACCGGGGACTACCTGACACCGGGGACAGGTGATCTGTGCGATCCGAATCCTGCCGGCCCATGCCCCCAGTGCCCCCCGGGGACAGGTAACCTATGCGATTCCGTTCCTCGGTGGACCCTTTCCACAGGGACAGACAATCGGTTGAGAGTCCATCGTGCCTCTCGAGGCGGGCCGATAGGGACAGACACTCTGTTCAGGG
>JADZAX010000498.1 GCA_020852405.1 Verrucomicrobiales bacterium | reverse complement strand
CGATGCGGCGTTGTTCGTTAGCATCGGGACATGGCAACTCAAGGTTTCGAAGCGAGCGCCAGGAACATCGTGGCATTTTGGTTCCCTCTTCGGTCCTGATCGCCTCAGTGAAAACCGCGGCTGAGCTGAGAAGCATCGATGCAAAAACTGCATCGACGTCTTCGCAGGCCCGTAGGACCAAGACGTCCGTCGAACAATACCCGTCAAAATTGACTCGCACGCACTTTCGTAGTCTAGGGCGAAGTTTTCCAAATAAGACGTCGCCCCCTCTGAAAACATTGTTTGTGCTGATAGAGTCATCGGCTTTCCCTGCTCCGAGTAACGAAGCACCATCAGACGGAATGTGCTCCAAGCCAACGTATGGCCTTGTTGGATCTTTGCCGAAGGATACTTTATCGGTGATCTGCGAGACTACCGTTCCCAGTGGCTTTACTCTCCACTCACTCATACCCCAGCTCCTTCAAGAAGGTCTTCAGTTTGGCGGCTTCAGCATCGCGTTTGGCTTCGATGGCTTGGGCGGTGACGGCGTATTTCCCATGCAGGTTTTCGAGGGCGGCGAGGCAGGCGCGGGAGTCGGTGCGGAGGTAGGCGTCGTAGGTTTCCGTGAGGATGCGGCGGAGGCGTTCGAGGATGACGGTTTTGGCGGCGTCGGCATCGATCTTGGCGCGGGCGGCGTTGACGAGGTCGTCGCGGCGTTTCTCGGTGGCGCGAATCTCGGCCTTGAGTTGCTTGGCCTCGTCTTCGAGGGCTTTGTGGCGGTCGAGCTTTTGCTCGATGGCAGCGGCCTCGGCTTCGTAGGTCTTGAAGTCGTGGCTGCGCTTTTCCTTTTTGGCGAGTTTGGCCTGAGCGCGGAGTTCCTTGAGCTTCGCCTTGAGGTCCTTCACCTCGCTGCCGGGGAGGATGCCGGTGTCGTCGCTGTCCTCGTAGTCCTCCTCATCGGCGGCGGTGAGCAGGGCGGCGAGTTCGGCGATGCGGAGGCGCTTGGTTTCGAGATCGGCAAGGACCTCGGGGAACTGGCTCTGGAGGATGTCGTCGTCCGGGATGAGTTCCGCGCCCCAGCCGGAGAAGGCGATGGATTTGAGGTCGGGCTTGAAGAACTCGAAGTAGCGGGCGAGCGCGCCGCGGATCTGGTGGGCGGTGAGCAGGGTATCGCCCTTAAACGCGGTGGCGATGGAGGCAAGGAGCAGGCGGCGGAGTTCATAGACGTTGCCCTTTTTCCCGCCATCCGGGGCGAGCGCGATGACGTGCGGGAGATTTTTCTGCCACCACTCGGCCAGGGTCTTGTGGAAGCCGGCGTGGGCGGAGGCGAGCGCGGGATCCGACTGGACAATGGCGGCGAGGTCGCGGCGGTGGGTGATCTGCGGGGAGAAGTCCGAGTAGTCGGCATCGCGGGGCGTGAAGACGCTTTCACGGAGGCCGGGGTAGTTGTTCCAGAAGCGGGAGAGTCCGTCGATCTCGGCGAGCGGCACGCCGCCGTGGAGGTGGGCGCGCACGTCGTGGGGCTCCGGCGGCGGTGCGTTGTCCACGTAGCGGCGGATGTTGCAGTTCCATTCTTCGGACTCGATCTCGCCGTGCGGGACGAGGCGGGCGTAGGTAGGGGCGGTTTTTCGCTCGCGGTGGACGTGGACGATTTTTGAGAGATCCTCGGGGCGGAGGAAGTTCTGCGCCTTGCCTTCGCGGAACTCGCGGTCGGCATTGATGAAGAACACGTCCTTGCGGGTAGCGGCGTCCTTTTTGTCGAAGACCAACACACAGGCGGGAATGCCGGTGCCGTAGAAGAGCCCGGCGGGCAGGCCGATGACCGCCTCCAGCCAACCGCGCTGGATGAAGTGCTTGCGGGCTTCCTTTTCCTCGCCGCCCCGGAAGAGCACGCCGTGGGGCATGACGACCGCCATTTTTCCATCCGCCTTGAGCACGGCGAGCATGTGCTGAACGAACATGAGGTCGGCTTTTTTGCCCTTTTCCGGAAGCCAGACCTGGAAGCGGCCGGGGTATTCCATGTCCTTGCGGATGTAGTTCTGTGAGAACGGCGGATTGGCGAGGATACGGTCGAAGCGTTTCAGCTCGCCACCCTCGGCCTTGTGCTGGGGTTTCCGCAGGGTGTCCTCCTGGCGGATGTCGGCGTCCGGGATGCCGTGGAGCAGCATGTTCATCTTGCAGATGGACCAGGTGGTGCCGATGGATTCCTGACCGGCGAAGGAGAGGTCCTTGGGGTTGCCCCCGCACTCGCTGACATAGTCGCGCGTCTGGATCAGCATGCCGCCGGAACCGCAGGTGGGATCGTAAACCGACATGCCGGGCTGGGGATCGACGATCTCGACGAGGCAGCGGACAACGTCAGCCGGGGTGTAAAATTCGCCCGCCTTCTTGCCCGCGGAGTCGGCGAAGAACTTGATGAGGTATTCGTAGGCCGCGCCGAGCAGGTCGGGGAACTCGAAGTTCTCGTCGCGGAGGGGGATTTTCTCGAAGTTCTGGACGAAATTCGAGAGGATGTCGTCGTCGAGCGTGCGCTGGCCGATCTTGCGGTTGAAGTTGATGTGCTTGAGCACGTCCTCCAGGGCATCGACGTTGGCGTCTTCGAGGGCTTCGAGCGCCTTGTTCAGGCCGGTGCCGACGTTGGTCTTAAGGTGGCGGAGTTTTTCCCAACGGGCTTCCGGCGGGACGAAGAAGGTGAATTTGTCCGGGTTCTTGAGCTGGTCCTCGATGATGTCGGGGGCGGCACCGCGTCCCTCCAAATCCTTGCGGATGAGCTCGCGCTCCTGATCGAACAGATCGCTCATCCGCTTGAGGAACAGCATGCCGAAGATGTATTCCTTGTATTCCGAGGCATCCATGTTGCCGCGGAGGTCATCGCAGGCGCGGAAGAGGAGGCTGGATAGCTGGGAGAGGGTGAGCTTCATGAGGAAATTCTGCCAACCGCAATGTCCCGAACTCCAGGACCCCCGCTAGCTTCATTTCGCCGTTTCATTGCCCCCAAAAATGGGGCCTTGCCCTGCTTCCAATGCCGGAACTGGTCTTTGGAATCGGGATGAGGAGGCAACCTTGCGCGAACTTTTCCCAGTGGGTCAGGCAGTCCAGGGGCCTTCCGGGGTCCAGTGGGCTGCCATCGCTTTATGGGGTTCAGGACGGTTTCGTCTGGCGCTCAAACCGGTTCAGGCCCAGAAAGCCAGCGGGTTGGTCGGTGTGGCCTTCCACGATCAGGTCTCCCAGGATCTCCCCGAGCACGCTGGCGAATTTGAAGCCGTGACCGGAAAGACCGGCCGCGAAAGCCACGGTGGGATGCTCCGGGTGCCGGTCCACGATGAAATGCTCGTCCGGGCTCATCGTGTAGAGGCACGTCTTGTGACGGAGCAATCGGTCGCCAACCTGGGGGAACCATTCCTCTGCAAAGCGTTGCACTTTGGACAGGTCCGCCTCATCCAGCTCGCGGTTCACACGGGCGGGATCGGCCACCAGTTCTCCTCCGGTGTGGCAGGCCAATTTGACCCCTTCCCCTGCCGACAGCTCCGGAAAGCCGTAGAACTGCCCCTCCGGTCGTTCATAGAAAAAACAGGGACACCCGCCATCCAGAAGGTGCGCGTCGGACCGGGTTTCCAGCCAGAACAACGGTTTGCGGCGCACCTCCATCGGAATGCCCAGTCCCGCCAGCAGTTCTGGAGCCCAAGCCCCGGCGGTGATGACCAAGGCGCCTGACTGGAAGACCCCCGAGCTGGTTTCGACCGCCACGCCCCGTTGGCTGGCCCGCCAATGATGGGCCACTACTCCGGTCCGCAGCTCCGCTCCGGCATTTCGGGCCAAGTTCAAATACGCCTCGACACATGCCTCCACCCGGAGGAGGCCGGCATCCTGCTCAAAGACTGCTTCACACCCTTCCGGCAATCGGTATTGGGGAAAAGCCTCTCTCACTGCGGTTTCGGACAGCTGCTCCAGGCCCAGTCCATGGCGGGCGGCGCTTTCCATGACTCCGGGAATCACCACCCCGTCCGCTGGACCGATCTGCAGCAGTCCGCTGCGTTCGAAGAGGTCACGTCGGTCCATTGCCTTGCCAAGATGGTCCCAAAGCCCATAGGCCCGTTCCAGCAGGGGCACATAGTCCGGGTGCTCGAAGTAAGCTTTCCGGATGATGCGTGACTCTCCGTGCGAACTGCCGAACCCGTGCGCCGGTGGGTGCTGGTCCAGTCCAACCACCCGCAGGCCACGGGCGGCCAAATGATATAAGGCCGCACTGCCAACCCCTCCGGTGCCGAGCACGATGACGTCATAGGTGGGATTCATCGATCGGACAGTGGCTGCGGCCGGCGCATCGGGCAAGCTGGTTTCACTGCATGCTGCGCATCGCCATCTCCCCCGCACTGGCACCAAAAATGCCTTTAGGTGGAGACACCCCCCCCATGCGGAACCTTTTCCCAAAAATCATCCTTTGCATCCTTTCAGCCCTGCATCCCCCGACGGCGGCGGCGGCCGATCCGACTGCCTGGATCCTGCCTCATGCCTGGACAGCGATCACTCTTCCAGACTGCCCCGTCTGCATCGCCCACACTTCCGGCCCTCAGGCCCGCTCCCTGGTGGCCTGCCAACGCGGCTTCGTGTATGTGCTGCCGGAGGACCGTCAATCTGCCGAATTGGCGGTGTTTCTCGACTTCCGCGACCGGTTGAAAGAGGAGATTCATTTCGAGGCCGGGCTCCATGCTCTGGTGTTCCATCCTGATTTTGCCCGGAATGGCCGTTTTTACCTGACCTACAGCCAAAGTGATCCGCGACGCTGTGTGCTCAGTGAGATGTGCGTGGCTTCGGGACCCGATCTCAAGGCATCGCCTTCCACCGAGCGGATCCTGTTGGAAGTGCCGCATATGCTGGGAGACCATTTCTGCGGTTCTTTGGCCTTTGGTCCGGACGGATGCCTCTATTGGGGCATCGGCGACGGGGGATTCCGCGATGACCCGCACCACACCGCCCAGCATCCCTTTCTGTTGCAAGGCAAAGTGCTGCGGCTCGATGTCGACCACCGGACGGGGGCGCGGGCTTATGGCATTCCCCGGGACAATCCTTTTGTCTCCGACCAAGCCTATCGCCCTGAGATCTGGGCGGTCGGATTCCGCAATCCATGGGTTTTCTCTTTCGACCAGCCGACGGGGGATCTTTGGGCGGGCGATGTCGGGCAGGATCTCTATGAGGAAATCAATGTCATCCGGCGCGGTGCCAATTACGGCTGGGCGGAGCGCGATGGGCCGGCCCGGCTGCAGGCCCGGGAGAAAACCCCGCAGCCTTCCGGGGACTTCGTGGAGCCCATCCACACCTACAGCCGGATGAAAAGCGAAGGCATCTGCGTGGTGGGAGGTTACGTCTACCGCGGCGCGGCCCTGCCTTCCCTGCAAGGGTGTTACCTGTTCGGCGACTGGGGATACGGCAAGGTTTGGGCACTCCGTCCCGACGCGGAGAGGAGGCATGCGGACTCGGTGGAACTGCAGTTTCTGCGCGATGAGGCAGCGGAGCGGTTCAATCCCACCGCGATCTTTCCCGATCGCGCGGGGGAACCCCTCATCCTCTCCCATACCGGACGCATCCACACTCTCGCCAAGGTGGCCGGGAAATGAAACCTGACCGTGCCCGGGAGGGGGTGGCGAACACTTCCTGCCTTCACCAATCGTCCGTCCGGAATGGCTGGGCCGGCAGTCCGTCCTGGTTGAACAGGTTGGCCCAGGGGAAACGTCCGCTCCAGGCATACCGGACGGCGACGGGATGGGGAACCTCCGCGCTGCGCACCACGACGCTTCCGCCCTCGATCGCCGCTTGGGCCCAGACAAACTTCCGGTCTTCCCCGGCGATCGCGAAACCCTGCAACTGGGTGCCATTCTTGAAGGCCAAACCTTTCCCGGTGTGGGTGAATTTCAGAGTGATGTGATCGTCGGTGATTTCGTGGGAGGCATACACCGGGCCGAGCCATTCGATGTCCTGGCCATAAGCCGTTCCCAGCGCCACCCGGGCGGCACGGGCGCCATAGCCGGACTTGTTGGGTGGGTGGATCCCCGATCCCAGATCGGAAGAGGTGACCATGTGGGTGTTGGGATACTGCATGATTCGGGTGAAGACCACATGGCTGTAGTCGGCATCAGGACGGGCAGGCAAGGTCGCCGGGAGGGGGGCAAACGCGTCGGCTTTGGCAGTCTCCGGCTGGGAATAATCCCAGGCACAGCCGCCGCCGCTGGGCTTTTCCACATACAGGAAGGGAAAATCTCCCTGGCCCCAATCCTGGCGCCAGCCGCGGATCAATGCTCCCATCAGGGTGACTTGGCCGACTCCAACAATATTGGTTTTGCTTTCCCCCTGGTCCCAGAGCACCCCCTTGATCGCATAGCCCACATACGGACGGATGAAGGCCTCGAAGAGTTGGCCGACTTTTCCGAAATTCGTTTCTCCGGCCCGACCGACGGAGATCGGCGCCCGGGGAGGCTTGGGCACTTCCTGGCCCTCCTTCTTGGCGGCCTCGGCGAGAGGTTTCCACTCCGCGAAGGCCTTGTCATAGGCGTCCTTCTCTTCGAGATATTTTTTCTGCAAGGCTTCGTACGGGTAGCCCGGGGCGAATGCCTTGACCTCTTCGGCGCAGGCCGCGTCCTCCTGATACATCCGCTCGCTGAGCCAGAATCCTGATGGCGTGCCTCCCACAGCGCCGACCATGATCCCCACTGGGACGTCGATCTTGGACTGAAGGTCCTGACCAAAGGAAAAGAGCAGAGCGCTCATGTGGGAGTTGGTCTCCGGCGTTGAGAGCTGCCAGGTATCGTTCGCTCCTTTCAGGAGAAGACGGAGTTTGGGATGGCTTTGCCCCGCATTTCTGGCGAGGACCGGGTCATTGCTCACATAGCTGAGGACCGGCATATCCATGTTGGATTGCCCTGAACCGACCCAGACATCGCCGACGAGCACGTCTTCGATCGTTTTTTCCCCGATTTTCAGGACGTCCGGTCCTCCGGGTGTGAGCGGGTCCAGTTTCACCGACCACATTCCTTGGTCGTCCGCCGTGGTCTCTTTGCTTTGGTCGCGGAATATCACGACCACTTTTTCTCCCGGGTTGGCGGTGCCCCAGATGGGCGCGGGCATCCCCCGCTGGAGCACCATGTGCGGGCTGAAGACTTTGGAAAGTTTGATCTCAGCCCTGGCGGGAAGCGCCAAGGCCAGCAAACCAAGAAGGAGAACGACTGAATTGCGATGCATGCGGCCGATTTCAGCATGAATCAGGAACGGTGTCGATGCTGCTCTAATCCTTCGGGCAGGCGTGTTTGCGGCGACGACGGGCTCGTTGGTTGGCGCGAACACGTCGGATGCCAGATTGGGGCGATTCCGGCATAATGACGAAAGCCTCTCATTGTCATGACGTCTCCCCACATTTCCAACCCGACCCGGAGGGGTCTGCTCCAGATGCTGGGTGGCGCCTTTGCTCCTTGGGGGCTGGCGAACGCTGCCGGGGGAAGCGCTCCCTCCGGTGGAGGCAAAGCCCGCTCTGTGATTCTGATATTCAACGGCGGGGCTCCCAGTCACCTTGATCTTTGGGATCCCAAGCCGGCCGCTCCCGCGGAAGTGCGCAGTATTTTTGCCCCGATCAAGACCAATGTGGCCGGCATTCAGGTCACCGAGCTGCTGCCCCGCCTGGCCCAGCGCATGGACAAGCTCGCCCTCGTGCGTTCGGTCCACCACCAGCACAGCAGCCACAACGGTGGCATGCACTGGTCCACCGTGGGGAGGCCTTACCGGGTGGACAGCACCCTGATCAACCCCAGTCACACCGACCTTCCCTGCTTTGGAACCTTGGTGGGATGGTTGGCCCAACGCGACGGATACTCGGGGGCCGCTCCCCCCTATGTCATTACCCCTTTCCCGCATTGCGACAGCAAAGCCTACATCACTCCAGGGCAATACGGGGGGTGTCTCGGTGCGCGCTACGATCCTTTCATCCTCAATGACGATCCCAAT
>JADZAX010000497.1 GCA_020852405.1 Verrucomicrobiales bacterium | reverse complement strand
GGCCCTCCACGATCTTGTTGATCGTTTTGATGGATTCACCGAGATCGGCCGAGGCGGTCGTCAGGTTGGCGATCGTTTTCTTCATTTGTTCCCCTGCTTCCGCATCGCTGAGGACCACCCCGGCGGCCCCTTGCCCGGCATTGGTCCGGCTCAGGATTTCATTCATGGCGAGGAGCGAATGCTGGAAATCCCCCTTCGGGTCGGCCAACGTATCGGCGACTTTCCCGATGGTGGCGGTGGTGACTTCGATTTGGTTGATCGCCGGGAGCAGGGCATCACGGATGCTGTCCACAGACTTGGTCAGCCCATCCTTGACGTCGGCTTCAAGTTCCATAACCATCTCCACATCGTCCTTGTCCCGGGGGGTGGTGCCGCGACTGATCTCGATGTAGGGCGCCCCGAAGCCCCCCAGATCGAACCGGAGGACAGCCTTGGATTCCTTGCCAATGAAAACCAGGTCGTCGCCCTTCACAGCCATCACGGCCACCTGCTCCACATGGTCGGGAGCGGTGTCGACCGTGTCATCGAGAGGTTCCTGGTTGGCCTGGTGCCTCAATTCGATCCGGTCGACCTGACCGGCGCGACTGCCGAGAATCCGGACCTCGGAACCGGGTTTGATGCCCATGGTGCCTTGGTCCGGCAGAACCGCCCGGTAGATGCGGGCAGGCAGGAACCAGCCTTGGATGCGGCCACTGATAAGAACACCCACAAGCATGAGGGTGACCGCGATGAGAAGGAAGGTTCCCGCGATCTCATTGACATACCGGAATCGAAATGGTTTTTCCATGAAGCAATTAATTGGAAGGGAAACAGGTCAGGATAAGGTCAAAAACTTCCTTTCAGTCCTTCCGGCAGGGTTTCGAATTCGCAGGTCGGCAGCAGACTGGACCGGTGATTGATTTCATTGGGGAGATCGATCCAGAGCACGGCAGTGCCTTCTCCGCGCCTCAGATTTACCTGCTCGATGAAAGGCTCGATCTGCTGCGGAGGCACACTGTATCCGGGCCGCTCCAGCACCAGCAGCCGCAAAGGACGGGGCAACAGAGCCCGGACCCACTGGGCACGGGTCAATTCCGCGGTGGAGGTGCGGGAAGGCCGCCCGGAGGGAAGGTGATCCATCCCGAGGCGCCGGGCCATCTCCATGGTCTGCGCCTGCACTTCTTTCTTAGTCACCCCCGGTTGGAAAAATTGTGGGAGCATCACATTTTCATCCACGTCCAAATTCTGCAGCCAAGCGGCTCCCCCCCGGGGAGCAAAAACCCTGCCGATCTCACGCCGTGAGGCCAGAACCTCCTGGGGATTCCGTCCACTCCATGATTTTCCCATAAAGTGGATATCACCCCGGGAAGCCTGGGTCATGCCAGTGGCGAGGTTGGCGATTTCCGGGATCCGGTACTTGGACTCGAAAAAAAACAGGGCGAGATCTCCCGGATTGAGATTCAAGCTGAATCCGCCGGCATCCACTTGATCTTGGTTACTAGGGGACCTCACATCCTCAAACTGCAAGGTGGGTGCTGTGATGTCGGGACTGGCCATCTTCAAAGATAGGTGATCAACATGACGGCGGTGGAAACGATGACGGTGGCGCTGATGGAGCGCAGGATGGCCCGGCTCACCGCCTGGGGAACCTCGGTGCTGGTTCCCTCGACTTTCAGGCCTTCATAGCTGCAGATCGCTCCCATGAAAAGCCCGGGAATGACGCTTTTGGTGATCAACGTGATCCAATCGGAGATCGTTACCGAATCGAAAACGCTGATGAGGAAAGGCTGGGGCCCTTGGCCTTCACCATTGAACAGAATGAAGCCCAGCGCGCTCGCAATGATGGAAACAAACAGGAAAATGCAGCTCAGCCCGAGCACGCAAACTGCCAGACCAATCATCCGGGGAACCGCCAAAAAGTTGAAGATATCGATACCCTGGGCTTCCAGCAGAGTGACCTCTCCGGTGGTTTTCATGGTGGCCAACTCGGTGGTGACGGCGGACGCGCTCGCCCCGATGACAATGAAAGTCACGAGAAACGGGGCCAGTTCACGGAAGAGGAGTGCGGCCACCATGCGCCCCAAAAACTCGACTTTGTCGGTGTATTGGAGCCAGAAAAAGCACTGTAGGTAGACCATGCCTCCGGCGAGGGCGGCCACCATGATGGTGAAGGGCACCGCCTGCACCCCGGCAAAAAGAATCTGCCGGGCGAGACGATTGCGCAACGGAAAGACCCAAGTGCTTGGCTTTACAGACAGGGAAAGCCCGGCGCAAAGCATAGTACTGAGATAAAAAATACTGCGGGCTTTGGCGATGCAGCCGTTCCCGATCTTCCCCAAAAGGTGCGGCATGGCCAGATCATGGACGCATTTTGCGTGCGGAACAACGCGAAATACGATGGGATTGGACGTCCTCTGCTGTGGTTCCGGCTTCCATTGGAAAGGGTTACTTCCGCAGCAATGGCCCCAATTTCTCACGCCAGAGGGCGTATCCAGCCGGCGACATATGAAGCTTGTCAGAACTGAGGAGCTTCTCCTCGGGGCGCCCGGAGGGATCCAGCATGGCGGGAACGATGTCGAGGAAAACCATGTTCTCCCGGGTCCCGATATCGGCGCGGATCGCGGCATTGGCTTGATTCTGGACGGGAAGGAGAGATTCCCGCTTCAGACTTGGCTTGATGGAGATGAAGATGACGCGGGCTTCCGGGATGGAACTTCTGACTTTGTCGGCGAAAATCTGCCAGTCCGCGAGGACCTGCGCGGGCGGATGTCCCTGGGCGATGTCATTGTCGCCTTCATAGACCACCACGGTTTTGGGGGCATAGGGCAGGACCAACCGGTCAAAGAAGTGGTTCAGATCGGGAAAGTTGCTGCCGCCGAACCCGCGATTGAGCACGGGGAGTCCGGAAAAGTCCTCAGACAGGGTGCTCCATTTTCGGAAAGTGGAGCTGCCGACGAAAAGAATGGGATTTTTGGGGGGCGGAGACTTCCGGTCCGACGCCTCGAAAGCCGCAATCTCCTTTTCCCATTTGGCGAAGGGATCGGCCTTAGGGGAGGCGGCGCCACTCCCAACTGCCGGTGCGACGGTGGCGGGAGCAGAAAACGCGGGCGAAAGAAACAACAGGCTGGCGAAGCCGAGGAGTCGGAAGGCGTTCATGAAGTCCTCATGGAATCATGTTTTCCATGAGACTGCAAGCCCGTGTGGACGCCGGGACGGGAGCCGTCAATGGTCACGCAGTTTGCGGAACCAACGGATCAGTCCGCTTTCTTTCTGCGACGCTTGCTGTGGCGGGGGCTGCGGAGCCCCTTCGGTCGAAGCCGGGTTCGCCGGCGCATCCGTGAAGATGCCGTCGAAATCAGGCCTGACGTGCTCGGGTTCCAAGGATGCGATCTGAGCCCGCATTTCCTGGGAAGATTCTTGGAGGGAAGCGAGGTGATCCTCGTCCGCAAAATATTTTTCGAAAAACTCCCCGACGAGCGGCGCGGCATTCCGGCCCCCGCTCAGTCTCTCCCCTGGGGAACCCTCGTACAGGACCGAAAAGGAAAGCACCGGATAATCGGCGGGAGCAAAACCCGCAAACCAAGCCACATTTTGCTCCAGATTGGGTTTCCATTGTCCGGTCCCGGTTTTGCCGGCCATCAGGATTTTCGGATGCCCCGCGGCCTTGCCGGTGCCATTGCCCGCATTCACGACGTTTTCCATGCCTTTGAAAACAATATCAAGATAGTAGGGATCGATATTGGTGGCGTTCTTTTCTTCCGCCGGGGAACGCTGGATAATGTGGTCCTCCAGATCCTGCACCTGCAGGACGAGGCGGGGTTTCATGACGTAATGGCGGTTGGCCACCGCGGCCATGACTCTCGCCGCCTGCAACGGAGTGCAGAGCAGAGCCCCCTGGCCGATGCTGATCACCGCGACATCACCGCTGGAAAGGTTGTAGCCGAACTTCTCACGCGACCACCGATCCGTGGGGACAAAACCGTCCGACTCAGCGCGGAGGGGAAGTCCGGTGCGCTCTCCAAACCCCAGTCGGTTGGCCATGGATGAAATGGCATCAACCCCGGTGCTGACACCCACCGGGTAGAACCAGGTGTTGCAGGAGCGGGTGATAGCCCCGACCACATTCATCATTCCCTCGGGTTCCTTGTTCCAGTTGTGGATCAGG
>JADZAX010000496.1 GCA_020852405.1 Verrucomicrobiales bacterium | reverse complement strand
GGACCTTCCTTCGTCTGGTACTTCCGGGGGAGGCCCCACGTCCATGTCTGGGTGAACGTGGCGGATGCCGCGACCGTCCCCCTCAACGCTTACCAGAATTCGATCGGCGTTTGACCTGACTGGCCGCTCCCGGCTCTTCCCGGGCAGCGTTTCACTCCACGAAGATGAATTCGTTGGAAAGCAGCAGCACCTGCGCCAACTCTTCCCAGGCACCCAGCGGCTCGGGCATTTTGGCCGGATTGAGGAAATTCGAGCGGGCATCCCATCGCATCGCCATGCCGCTCATCCCGGGCATTTCCGCGGTGGTCATGGTGATGGTCGGCGCCCATTGGTAGGTGTCGGATTTGGAATCGTTCCGGCACAGGGCGGCAAAATCCAGGGTGTCGCCTTTCTGCACTTTCACGTCACTCAATGTGGTCAGGATGGATTGGTTGACGGCGGTCCACTCGCCAAGCAGTCCGTCCCGGCTGGAGACGATCCGGCAAACGACCCCATCTCCTTCCTTGCTCTGATGCAGCAGTTCGGCATAAATGGTTACCGTGCCGTCCCGGGGAGCGGTCCAACGACGCACCGCCGCGGCCTTCCCCGGTGCGGGCTGGCCTCCCTGGGCATTGAACTCCAAACCGGTGGTGTCCTGGTCCCCGACCTTGCCTCCTTTGATGACATCCCCGGCGAACTGCAACGGGGTGAAATGGGCGATGGTATGGGTTGCGGCATCGAATTCACCGAACCCGTAGGCCCAGTCGGATACTTCGGGCATGACGACGTCATGCTCGGGATGCTGGGACACAAAAGCCTCCGCCCGGGCCAGTTCTTTCTCTCCGGGAACCCTCTGGAAGACTCTGCGGTAAAGCTCACGGATGCCCCTAGCATTTTCGGACGGGGAATCGGGGCGCACCTGCCGGGCCAGGTCCCGGGCCCGGTCGACCACCGTGGCGCTGTTCATCAGGTAGAGGGCCTGTGGGGTCAGGGCCGTGCGTCCGCGGCCGGCGGCGGTGAAGTTGGGATCGGGGAAATCGAAACTGCGGAAAAGTCCCGGCAGGGTTTTTCGGTCTACCGCCGCATAAATCGTCCGCCGCAGCGATTCTTCCTTGAGCAAATCGGTCGGCTTGCCCTCGAGGTGTTCTTCGAGCACCCCGGCCACACCGAGCAGGGCATCCCGGAAGGGCTCGAACTCAAGGGGCCTGGCCAGAGAGCGTCCCCAGAGGGCGTTGTCCGAATCGGCTTTGGCAAGGTCTGCGCGGGGACGGCTGTCCTGTTGCCAGGTGTCACTGGAAAGCATGAGCCGGTGGAGCGTTTTGAAACTCCAACCGCTCTCCACGAACCGGGAGGCAAGCCAATCGAGAAGCGCGGGGTGGGTCGGAGGGGTCCCCCGAAGACCGAAGTCACTGGTGCTCCGGACCAACCCCTCGCCGAAGTGCCACTGCCAGACGCGGTTCACGATGACCCGGGCGGTGAGCGGATTCCCAGGATCCACCAAGGCGTTGGCGAGTTCCAACCGACCGCTGCGGTCCTTCGGGAAAGGCGCGGCTCCTTCCGGTGTCAGGAGTGTGAAAAAGGCGCGCGGCGCGGGATCTCCCGGTGTTTTGGGATCTCCCCGCAGGAAAATCTTGGCATCATACGGTTTGGTTTCTTCCAGTGCCATGACCCTCACCGGCGCGCCGGGATGTTTCGTCAGCTCAGTGACCGGTTTGGCGAGCTTGTCCATTTCCTTCTTTTCCGGTTCCGGAAACAGCCGCGCCACGGAGTACCGTTCCGGGGAGATCTTCACCGGCGAGTCTTTGGCGATGAGAATCTGACGCAAAGCCTCGCGGTCCGCATCGGGCAACGGCAGGGTGTTCTCCACTTCGTCCATTCGGGCGATGGACTGAGTGGCGAGTTTGTCCACCGGAGGATCGAGGTCAGCATCCTGCAACTTGGCCGCCCGCTGCAGGGGGACTTCGGCGAGCTTTCGCCAGTCTCCGTCGATGCCGGCAAAGAGCCCGTTGTAGCGCGTCGCAAACTCCTCCAGCGTGGTTGCCGGCGTGGCGAAAGCCTTGGCCACCAGAGGGAGCAGGACCGGTTTGGGTTCCAACGGTTTGCCGGTGATGAACTCCAGAAAGGGACCGAAGACTTCGGGATGCGCTTCAACCCAGGATTTTCGGGCGCGGGTCATCGCGTTGTGCAGATCTCCCTGGAGCTTGCGCTGGTTGATCACATCCATGATGCCCTTGTTGACATAGTGGGTTTTCCAACCGGACTCCTCCGCCGTCATGAGATAGTCGCCCACCCGGCTTCGTGCCTGCGCGGAGCCCGCGTTGGCGGCCGCGATGCTGGCGGTGCTGTAGTCGGTTCGTGCCTTCCGGTTTTCAGCATCGTAAGCCGCGCTTTCGGGGCTGGCGGGCTGGGGGAGCAGCACGGGATAGATTGCCGGCTCGGCACAGCTTTTGAAGATGCCGTAAAGCGCGTAGTAGTCCTTCGTGGGAATGGGCTCCAGCTTGTGGTCATGGCAGCGGGCGCAGCCTGCGGTCAGACCGAGCAGACCCCTGGAAATGAGGTCGATGCGGTCGTCAATGTTGTTGTCGTCCACCTTGCGGTCATAGCGTCGTCCCAGATTCAGAAAGCCCAGGGCGGCAAGCCGTGACTTGTCCCGGGGATCAGCACCGGGGAGCAGATCGGCGGCGAGTTGTTCACGCAGGAAAAGATCGTAGGGTTTGTCCTCGTTGAAGGAGCGGACCACATAGTCCCGGTAGGTGAAGGCATAAGGGTAGCTGTCGTCCCCGTTGTAGATTGAGCCCATGTTGTCGGCATACCGGGCCACGTCGAGCCAGTGGCGTCCCCAGCGTTCCCCATAATGCGGGGAGGCGAGGAGCGTTTCGACAAGATCCTGGAAGGCCCTGTCGGGGTTTTCGGCGTGCGCTTTGGCAAAGGACTCCACCTCCTCCGGGGACGGCGGCAGCCCGGTGAGATCGAAAGAGGCCCGACGGATCAGGGTACGGGCATCCGCTTTCGGAGAAGGCGAGAGCTTGGCGGACGCGAGTTTTTCCCGGATGAAGGCATCGATCGGGTGCGCGGCTCCCGACACGGCGGGCACCGCCGTTTGGCTGACTTTCTGGAAGGACCAGTGCGTTTTGGCGGTGGCGAAATGTTCCTCCAGTTTCGTCGCCGACTGGGCGCCGGAGCGGGGGTCGGGGGCTCCCATGACCACCCAGCGTTCCAGATCGGCGATCTGGGCATCGCTGAGTTTTGTCTTCGGCGGCATCGCAAGGTCGGGATCGGTATGGCGAACTGCCTTCAGCAGCAGACTTTTCGCCGTGTCGCCGGGCACCACCGCCGCGCCGGTCTCACCACCTTTGAGCACGCCTTCCTTCGTGTCGAGAGACAATCCCCCCTTGTGCTTCCCCTCGGCACTGTGGCAGTCGTAGCAGCTTTCGATGAGAATCGGACGGATTTTCGATTCGAAGAAAGCGGTTCCTTCGTCGGATTTCACCACCGCAGCCGGAAGCAGGAACACGCCTGTGAAGAACAAGGCCCGGGGCATTCCGGAGAGGATCAATTTCATGGTTGGATGGTGCAACGAATACCTGGATGCGCAGGAGGCGTGGTCAGGCCATCTCCAGTCCCTTGATGGTCGTCTTGCCGGTGGAAAACTCCCCGGTTTCGATGCCCAGTCGTTGCAACATAGAGACGTAAAGGTTCGTCAGTGGGTGGTTGTGGTCCTTGTCGAAGGCGAGATGTTGGCCGTGTTTGAATCCGCCACCCGCCAGCAGTGCCGGCAGGTTCACATTGCTATGGGAGTTGGCGCTTCCCATGCAGGTGCCATAGTAGACCTGGGTGCGATCAAGCAGAGTGCCGCCCTGCTCCTTGGCATCCGCCAGAGCCGTCAGGAAACCGTTCAGGGCATCAAACTGGCGTTCCTCGTGCCCGCGCAGTTCGGCGAGAACTTCGGGGCGGTTGCCGTGGTGGGTGATGTTGTGGATGACGGTGGTGTCAATGAAGAGGGAAATCAGCCGCGTGGAGTCGGTCTCGAGAGCAAGTTTCATCACATCGAAGGTTTGTCCGGTGCGGCGCACGAACTCGATCGCGTCGGTGATTTCCTCCGGGGCTTTGGCCGTGACGGCGGGCTTGGGCTTGTATTCCCACTCTTCCGCGCTGTGAAGTCGCTGTTCGAGATCCCGCACCGCTGTGAAGTATTGGTCGAGTCGGGACTGGTCACTCTTGGAGAGGGTCCGGCTGAGGCGCTTCGACTGTTCCCCCACGAAGTCCATCAAGCTGCGGCCCCGCTGCAGAGCTTCCACATTCGCCTCGACTTCCTTGGCGTTGCCCTGGATGAAAAGACGCT
Source organism: Verrucomicrobiales bacterium (assembly GCA_020852405.1). Taxonomy (GTDB): domain Bacteria; phylum Verrucomicrobiota; class Verrucomicrobiia; order Verrucomicrobiales; family DEV007; genus JACKQE01. Next base: position 7,626 of record JADZAX010000496.1, on the reverse strand, counting down.
CGAACAATTTTTTCGGGCTTTGTTCCGAAGGGATCGAGGCCCCGCTGCGGGTGAAACTCATCGTGGCATTTTCATTCGTGACCGCGAGCACGAGTGACGGATAGCGGGTTTGGTTGCCGATTTGTTCAGCGGCGAACTGGTCCAGGGAAATGCCGTTGCGGAAGCCGCCTCGGGCCGGGTGCGGCGTGCCTGTCAGAAAGCATTTCTGCGCCGTGTGCCCGCCGTCGACACCGGGATGGCTGACGCCCGAGAAGACCGTGATCTGGTCGCGGTGGGCCTTGAGTCGTTCCAAGTAGGCGCTCGCGGTATAGTCGCGTCCCGCGTTCTCCGGAAAGAAAAACTGCGGAAGGATGCCCATGTTGGTCTGGATGCAGACCATGCGGCGCGGGATGGAGGTCTCGGCGGCGGAAGAAAACGCCGGGCACATGGCCTCCAGAAACGGCAGGCTGAGGGTGATTCCCGCTCCCCGCAGAAAAGTGCGGCGGGGGAGCGAAGCCGGGCGGGGAACAATGTTCTTGGTCATGGCAGTCAGGGTTGGATGATCTTGATCTCTTTTTTGGTCAGGGCGGCGGCCAGCGCTTCACGGTTCGTTTTGGCGGGGTCGATCCAGGCGGTGAGCCGGCCTTCATGGAAACTGGCGGTGGCGCGCTCCACTCCATCGATGCCGGCGACCGCACGATAGGCCCCAAACGAGCAACCGAGGCAATCGAGACCTTCGATCTCGAACCGAATCTCGACAAGTTTTTCCGGTGGGAGTTTGCCGGGCAGGGAAAGCGTGAAGCAGCCGTTGGTCAGCCTTCGGATCTGGTCATTGATCCGCTGGAGAACCTGTTCGGGCTTGGCGTTTTTGAAGAGTTGGTGGTCGGGGTCGTAGGCGAACGATGCGAGGGCGGTGTCGTATTCCACCCCGGTGAGGTGGCACCCCTCGAGGGCTTGTGCGGCGGTGATGAGCGCTTCCTGGCGGTCAGGCTGGAACAGACCGTTGACGCGGTACTGCACGATGGACTCGGCCGCGGCCATTTCAAGCCCTGCCGGCACGAACAGAAAAACGCAGAGGAACGCGAGCATTCCTAGGCAGACCGGATGATGGATCTGTGGCAGGCGGAAAACGGTCATCGAGTTTGGAACAGCGGACTTTGGATCAGCTGATGCAGAAGTGACCGCACGCCGCCTTTCGCGCCGGTCCTGGCGAGGAGGTCGTTGAGGGCGGCCCGGTCCGAGAACGCGATGTCACGACCGGTGCTGTAAATCAGGAACTGACGGGCGAGGGACTGGAGCAGGACTTCCGGCTGTTCCGCGAGGATGCCCTGCATGTCACGGATATCGCTGAATGATCTGCCCTCAGGCATGATCCCGGCGGAGTCGACCGGCGGGCCGAGTTTGAAGCTGATGCCGATGAAGGGGTCGATGGTCCCCCGGGGAGCGGGATCTCCCAAGCCTTCCCCGATGCTGCGGTAACGCGCACGCTGACCTCCGATGACATCGAAGCTTTCGAGGGCGAAGCCGGGAGGATCGATCTTTGCATGGCAGGTGGCGCAGACAGCGTCATTGCGGTGCTTGTCGAGCTGCTCGCGGATGGTGGTGGTGCCGCGCACGTCCGGCTCGACGGCGGGGACACTCGAGGGAGGAGGCTCGGGTGGCCGTCCGAGGATGCGGTCCAGGACGAAGGCCCCGCGCACGACGGGCGAGGTGGTGGTGCCGTTGGCGGTGACCTTCAGGATGGAGGCCTGGGTGAGGAATCCTCCGCGGGGGCATCCCGGTGGCAAATCGACGCGGCGGATCTTGGGGCCGATCACTCCTTCGATGCCATAATGGGTGGCGAGCTTTTGATTCAGCATGGCGAACCCGGATCTGACGAGGTGGGTGGCGTCGAGGTCTTTCTCGATGAGTTCGCGGAAATAGGCCCGGGTTTCGGCGACCATGCTGTCCTGCAAATAGGGACTGAATTCGGGGTAGAGCTTCTTGTCGGGATCGTTCGCCGCAATTTGACGGAGCTTGAGCCATTGGCCGAGAAAGTCATCGCTGAACCGTTTCGATTTCGCATCCCTCAGCAGCCGCTCGGTCTGGGAACGGAGGGTTCCGGGATCGTGCAGGGTGTTTCCGGCGGCGAGGGCGAGAAGTTCCTCATCGGGCGCCGAGTTCCACAGAAAATAGGAGAGGCGGGCGGCCAGGGCGTAGTCGTCGAGTCGGCCCGCGGGCTCGACATGGTACAAAAAGTCCGGCGAGCAGAGAGCCGCCCGGTAGGCCTCGCGGAGAGCGGTTTCAAAGCACTCTCCGGCCTTCAGGCGATGCTCGACGATCTCCCGATACGACTGGCGCACTTCCGGCGACACGGGCCGCCGGAAGGCTTTGGGGAGAAACCCGGCGAGCAAGCGGTCCGCGTCGACCAGAGGCTGGTCACTCTGCACGCTCCAAAGCCCGGTTCCGGGATCGGGATCGGGATCGGGATCGGGACGGTTCATGCCGGCGCCCAGCTGCCTGACCTTCTTCCTCACGGGGGGGCGCTGCCCTTCCTGCTCTCCGGTTGGGAACTCTTTCAGGGGCAGTTCGCCAAACAGCAGCCGGTGTGCCCGGGGAGGCCATTCCTCATGGAGTGGTCCTTCGATCTCCAGCCAATCCACGGCAATGCCGGGCCCGGTGAAGGCCATGGCGCGTCCCTTGCGGTTGTAATTTGCCACGGGCGCGAGCGAGGCGGCGTTGAAACCGATGAGCTCGTTGTAGTTCAACCACACATTCACCTCGTGCTGGGTGGGACTGAGCGAAGGCGCATCATAGTAACCGAGGACATAACTGGGATGTTGGCCGCCCCGGCCGTCGCCGGTGAGCTGCACGACCGAGAGCCGTGCGGCCTCGGTGCCGCGCGCGGGGAGGACTTGACCTTTGTCCCACTGGAAGGCCCAGAGCGAGGTGCGGACCCGGTAGTGACCGGGGTAAATGGTGACATGCTCCATGAAGTAGGGGCTGACCGACTCGTCCTCATGGCGGAACAAGCCCACAGTGCTCCCGGTTTCAAAAGAACCGATCTGCTCATGCGCTCCCTGGTCGATGTGTTTGTGCTCGCTGGAGGCGGGAAAGTCGGGGTCGGGCTTCATGTCCCGCAGGAGGACCCCATCGCCGTTCATGACAATGTGGGCGACAAAGCCACCCCGGTTCATCAGGGAGATGCGGCGCTTTTGCACCGTGGGAGCCTTCGGTTGGCTGGCGATGGCGAGATCGAGCGTGAGATCGGCGGCCTCGAGGTATTTCGCGAGGTGGACGTGGGAGATGTCCAGCGCGTCACTGTTCTTGTCAAAGCCGTGTGCCGAACCGTCTGCCGGAAGCAGGTTTTGCAGGGCGAGACCGGGCATGTCGAAGAGATCGCGCAGGGTGTTCTCGTATTCCGTCCGGGTCAGCCGGCGCACCTCTGTCCGGCCTGCGCCATCGACCAGAGCCTTTTCGGCTTTGATGAGCGATCCGGAGAGCCACTCGGTGAAGGCGGCGCGTTCACCAACCTCGGGGCGGGCTTTCTTTTTCGGGGGCATTTCTCCCGTAGTGATCCGGTCATGAATCTTGACCCACCGGGCAAAGGTTTCCGCCGTGGCGAAATCGGATCGCAGTGCCGTGAGATCAAGATTTCCTTTGTGGCTATCGGCGTCATGGCATTCCAGACAATGAGTCTCCAGGAATGCCGGCAGTGGACCGGGCTCGGCAGTGGCCGGCGCGGCGTGGAACACCAGCACCGGGAGGCACGCCAAGATCTGCTTCCAGTGAGCGGTGGGCTTCATGCCAGAAGATCCTTCACGACCTTGCCATAGACATCCGTCAGGCGGAAATCACGACCCGCGTAACGGTAGGTGAGCCTCTCGTGATCGAAACCCATGAGATTCATCACGGTGGCATGGAAGTCATGGACATCGACGGGATTTTCCTGAGCCACGGCACCGAAGTCGTCCGTGGTCCCATGGGTCAGACCTCCCTTGATGCCGCCGCCCGACATCCACAACGAGTAGCCACCGGCGTTGTGATCACGGCCGATGCCTTTCTTCTTGGCAACGTCGTTGTTGTCACTCGTGGGCGTCCGACCGAACTCCCCGCCCCAGATCACGAGGGTGTCCTTGAGCATGTCGCGCTCCTTGAGATCCTGAAGCAGGGCCGCGACCGGTTGATCGGCTGCTTCGCAGAGGGTTTTGTGCCGGCTGTCGTTCTCGTCGTGGGTGTCCCAGCCGGTGTGCCAGACCTGGACAAAACGCACGCCGCGCTCCACCAGCCGCCGGGCCAGCAGCATTTGCCGCCCCTGCTCGGTGTCGCCGTAAAGCTCCCGGACCGGAAGCGGTTCCCGTTGCAGGTCGAAAGCATCGGTCGCCTCGACTTGCATGCGGAAGGCGGTTTCGAACGAGAGAACTCGGCCCTCAAGATAGGCGTCTCCCGGGTGATCCTCCAGGAAGTCGGCATTCATTGCCGCCAGGAGGTCGAGTTGGCGTCGCTGTTCACGGATGCTGGTGCTGCCGCTGCGGAGGTTTTCGATGAGTTTCTCGACCGAGGGATTCTTCGTGGCGATCCCCGTGCCCCGTGTCCAGGATGGAAGGAAGGCATTTGACCAGTTCTTGTCGCCGGAGGAGGTCGTTCCGTTGGGGTGGAGGGCGACGAACGCCGGCAGATTCTGGTTTTCCGTGCCGAGACCATAGACGATCCAGGAGCCGACACTGGGGCGGACCACGGTCAGTTCTCCCGTGTTGGTCATGAGCTGCGCTGGTTCGTGGACGCTGCTTTTGGTGTGCATTGACCGGACAATGCAGAGGTCGTCGGCGTGATCGGCCAGTTTGGGGAACAGCTCGCTGATCTCGGCGCCGCATTGGCCGTGTTTGGAAAAGGTGAATCCGGACTGCTGCAGTTTGCCGCTGAGCCGTCCCATCCCGGAGGCAACTTCGCCGGCGGTCTTGGTGAAGTCCTTCATCACCTCATCGACCGGTTTGCCGTGGTATTTAGAGAGCATCGGCTTCGGATCGAAGGTGTCCACCTGGGACGGGCCTCCTTCGCAGAAAATTTGGATGATCCGCTTCGCTTTGGGGGCAAAGTGCGGCGACCGGCTGGCCAAGGGGGAGACGAAAGATTCGGCGGCTCCGAGACCGGCCTGCTGCAGGACCGAGGCCAGGCCGAATGTCCCCAACCCCATGCCGGTGCGGTTCAGAAATTCACGCCGGGACCAGGCGGCGGCGCGTGAGCAGAGGGGGGCTTTCATGTGGGGGAATCTACAGGACTGCGGCTGTCTTTTGCAATGGCGCAACTGCGAGGCCTGCGAGGGCGGATGCGCTCCTGGCTGGGGCGGAATCCTCCGGATGGAACGCCATCCCTCCAGGCTGGTGGGAGATGGGATGGCACGATGGTTTTCAGGGGAGTTCCACCCGGGCTTTTTTGAGGGCTTCGATCAGGGCTTCACGGTTGGTTTTGCCGGTCTCAATCCAAGCCTTGAGGACTCCTGTTTCAGAGCTGACGGAGGCCCTGGCGACGCCCTCGGTTTTCGCCACCGCCAAGTAGACTGCGTAGCGGCAGCCTTTGCAGTCGAGGAACCCGCAGGGGATCTCCACCTTGGTCAATTCGCTGTCCTGCACCGAAATGGGTGCGGTCAGGCTGAAGGTGCGGTTGGATGCCTGGCCGATGAGTTTGTCGAGTTGTTCAAGAATCTTCTCCGGCGGGAAGACCTGATCCGGCTTGGAGGTGGGGAACACCTTGGCGCTGTCATAGCGCAGGGTGATTTCAGCCTTCGCGGCATCCCATCGCTCCAGTTTCAGGTCCGGCAGCGACTGCATCACCTGGTGGAAATCCTCCTCCCGCTCGGGGTGGCTCAGGCCGATGAGGCGGAATGTGGCGGTCTGCTCCCCGGCCAGGAGGAGGGGTGCCTGGAGGGCGGTGCAGAGCACCCAATTCAGAAAGAGGGCGGTCGTGGTTCTCATCGGGTTTGGAACAGGGGGCTGAGGACGATTTCCTGCACCAGGGTGCGGATCCCGCCGCCCTGCTTCTCAGTGCTGGCGACGATGGCATCGATAGCATTGCGGTCACGGAAAGCGATGTCTCTCCCGGTGGCGTAGACCGTGAGTTGGCGGGCAAGGTTGTGGAGGAGTTGGTGTTTGTCCCCGGCCAGCAACGCTTTCAACTCGACCACATCATGAAACGGGCGCCCGTCGGGAAGTTCGCCGCCGGGATCGACCGGGGGGCCGAGCTTGAAACTGATGCCGATCCGGGGATCAATGCTGCCGCGTGGCGCCGGATCACCCTTCCCGATCGAGCGGTAGCGGTCACGCCAGCCCCCGATCACATCGAAGCTTTCCAAGGCAAATCCGGGCGGATCCATTTTGGCGTGGCAGGAGGAACACACCGCGTCGGAGCGGTGCTTCGCGAGCTGTTCACGGATGGTGGTGGCCCCCTGGACGTCCGGTTCCACCGCCGGAACGCTGGCCGGAGGCGGGTCGGGAGGCTGTCCCAAGAGTCTGGCGAGGACAAACGCGCCGCGCGGCACCGGTGAGGTGGTCGTGCCGTTGGCGGTGATCTTGAGTATCGCGGCCTGGGTCAGGAATCCACCACGGGGGGAATCCGGAGGCAGGGAAACCCGGCGGATGGCCGGTCCGCTCACTCCGGGAATGCCGTAGTGCGTGGCGAGTTTTTCATTGAGCATGGCGAAGTCCGACTTCACCAGGTGGCTCGCGTCAAGGTTCCGGTCGATCAGTTCGCGGAAGTAGGCGCGGGTTTCAGCAACCATGGAGTCTTGGAGGTAGGGGCTGAATTCGGGGTAGAGTTTCTTGTCGGGATCGTTGGCGCCGATGGCTCCCAGCTTGAGCCATTGGGCGAGGAAATCCTCAATGAACCGCTGGGATTTTGGATCGGCCAGGAGTCGCCCGACCTGCTCCCGGAGCGCGGTCTCCTCCCGCAGATTCCCAGCGGCTGCCAGTCCGGCCAGCACCTCATCAGGTGTCGAGTTAGACAGGAAATAAGAGAGGCGTGACGCGAGGGCGAAGTCGTCCAAAGGACCGGGAGGTTCGACGTGGTAGAGGAAATCCGGCGAGCAGAGCGCCGCGCGGTAGGCGTGGCGCATGGCCGTTTCAAAGGCATCCCCCGCGGTGAGGCGCGAGGCGACGAGACCGATATAGGACCGGCGCACGTCCTCTCCCACCGGACGGCGGAAGGCTTTGGGCAGGAATGCCGCCAGCAAGCGGTCCGCGTCGGCCAGCGGTTCCTTGCTCCTCACTGTCCAAATTCCTTGGACTGTTTCGGGCTTGTTGTCGCAACCGACAATCTCCTGTTTGAGGGGCTTGCGGACGGGCGGACGGACATCCGGATGGTCGGCCGGCTTGAATTCGGTGAGGGGGAGATCGCCGAAGAGCAGCCGGTGACTGCGGGGAGGCCACACGTCATGGAAGGGGCCTTCGATGTCGAGCCAGTCATTGACGATGCAGGGACCGGTGAAGCCCATCGTGCGGTCCACCTGGCCCCAGGTTCCCACGCGGTAGAGCACCACCGGAGCAAGGGAGGCGGTGTTGAATCCGATCGTTTCCTTCTGGTTGAACCAGACATCCATTTCATGCGTCCGGGACTCGATTGAAGGTGCGTCGTAATAACCCAATACATAGATCGGGTGTTGTCCGCCACGGCCGT
>JADZAX010000495.1 GCA_020852405.1 Verrucomicrobiales bacterium | reverse complement strand
TCGGTGACTACCAATGGGGCTTGAATTTTGTGTATGAGCGGGAACTGGGGGGTGAAAATACCGAGGAAATTCAAATCACCCAAGGCATCAGCAAGGCCGTGAGCGATTCGTGGTCTTTGGGGCTGGAAATGAAGTATGTCCACGAAACTGTGGAAGGTTCCCGCGGCAATCCCGAGCACAAGGTTTTGCTCGGCCCTAGTGTTCAATGGCGCCCAACCGAGAATACTCACTTTGATGTGGTGGCTCTCGCGGGGCTGACCAAGGATGCGCCCGATATTGAGGGCTACGTCATTTTTGGCATCGATTTTGGCGGAGCCAGTGGCGGCAAAAAAGTTCATGCCCCCATCTCGGGACGACGCTGATGGGTAGAGTGAAAACGGTTTCGTCCCCTTGGAAATAGGCGCATATTGCCGGGCTGCAACCGTGAGCCGCAGGCTCAAGTTTCCATGTGAGTGAAGTGACATCCAGGCCCCTTTCCCAACCAGTTCCGAGCCTCCAATCGCGTGAGGGGATTCGGATCCCGGGAGCACGTCCAATCATTCCGGTAACGAAACCAGCCGAATTCTCTCCCAGGGAAAGACCTCATCCTTCCCGGATGCTGGTCTTGCTTTGGTCGATGCTGCTTCATGGCGCCTTGATCGCGGCATGTGTGTCTCTGGCCTCGCCGCTCTTCGAGGCCGGGGAAGTCGATGGGACTGCCGTTGTTCCTGAACTGTCGGTGAGTTTTGAAACCACTCCGGCAGTGGTCAGTGAGGACGATGCGCCGCTCCCCCAGGAAACGCCTCCCGAGGTTTTGCTGAACCCGGTAAAGCCACTGAGGATGAGTGTGGACGAACTGGATCTGCAATCCGACACCATGCCTCCTGTGGAGAAGGAGTTGGTGGTGGTGGATTCCCTGGACGCGAGTCCGTCGTTTTCCGAAGAATTCGAACCATCCTATGCTCCTGTTAAACCAGCGGCATCCGCTGAGCGTCCTGTCAAAAACGCCCCAGAAAGTCAGCCCAAGCCGGCACGCCAGGCACCGGCTTCGCAATCTGCCAAGGCCTCCGCGAGGACCACTCCGCCTCGTCCCACGGCGACGAAAAATCCCTACTACCCGTTGGGAGCAAAGGCTGCCGGACAACACGGCATCGCCTATGTCCGTGTCACGGTAAGTAGTGGAGGACGGGTGCAGGAAGTGCGAATTCACCGCAGCACCGGTAACAGCAGTCTGGACGCTTCCGCCCTGGCCTGTGTGCGGGGCTGGCGTTTCGCTCCGGCTCTGCGCGAAGGGAAGCCGGTCGCGGCCTCGGCTTTGGTCAAAGTCAGTTTTCGTCTTTCCAACTGATCGATCCGTCTGCTCCGTTGCCTTGAAGGCGACCTTGGGGGCAAAGAAAAAGCCCGCCTCCGGCTGGCCGGCTGCGGGCTCGGGTGACTGGAGCAAAGCTCCGGCGAGGGATTCGATCAGGCCCACTGCGTATCCGGCTCTCCCGGGATCGGCATGGGGTTGGGCTTGTGGGAACCGTCCCACTTGATGTCATCCGGGACCAGTTTCTCCGGACTGTTGTTCACGTCTTCCCAAGTGATGCGCTTGCCGGTGTAAGTCGCCATGCGGCCCATGATGGCAAGCAGGGTGGTGCGGGCCACCCAATCCTCGTCGGCGTGTCTCTCGCCTTTGCGGATGGAGGCGAAAAACTCGTCGTGTTCGGTCTGATACATGTTCCGCGGAGTGCGGGGCTTGCGCCAGTTCCAGGGATTTTTGCCGGTGATGGTGGCCGATTGGGTGCCGTTCAGCTCCGCCTGCCCTTCGGTGCCGTAGATGAAGTCCTTGTTCTCCTTGAAAGGACCCGCCCCATACTGGTTCCACGTCACGTGGCACCGGATGTTGTTGGCGAATTCATAAGTCACACCGAAGTGGTCGTAGGTGTTTCCTTCGTAATTGTGGCGCTGCCGTCCCCCGATACCGTAGGCGCACACGGGGAGTTCGTCCTTCATGGCCCACATGATTTTGTCGACGCTGTGCACAGCCTGCTCGACAAAGCCGTCACCACTCAGCCAAGTGAAATTGTACCAGTTGCGAACCTGCCACTCGATGTCGCTCATTCCGGCAGGGCGGTCGGCCTCGGGAGCCATTGGCTTCACGGTGTTGGCGAAGTAGGTCGCGTGGATGCTTTGGATTTGACCAATGGCTCCTTCGTGGATCTTGGCGTAGAGCTCGCGTCCATTGTCGGAATACCGGTAACAGAGTCCTCCCAGAACGGAAACACCCTGGTCTTTGGCCATTTTGGCGGTTTCTAAAAAGTTTTTGACTCCGGCGACATCGCTCGCGCAGGGTTTTTCGACGAAGCAATGGAGACCGCGTTCCACGGCCGCCCGGAAATGTTGGGGACGGAACCCCGGCGGCGTTGTCAGGAGGACCACATCGACCCCGGAATCCATGACTTTTTCAAAAGCGTCCAGTCCAACAAAGAGCCGGTTGGTGAGATCTCCGGAGAATTTGGCGGCGGCGGCGCGATCGCCCTGGGCCAGGGCGCGCATTTGGGTCACAATCTTCTTCTGGTCGATGTCTCCCATGGCCCACAGTTCGACATTGTCGTCCGCTTTGAGAGCCTGGGCGGCGGCTCCGGTGCCGCGACCGCCGCAGCCGATCAGGCCCACTTTGAGCTTCTTGTCGTTGGGAACTCCGAAAGTGACGGAAGGGAACGCCACCGACGCGGCGGCGGCGGCACCGACCACGACGGCGGCTGAGGTTTTTGCAAAATCGCGGCGGGAGGCGGAGCCAGAGGCGGCTACGGGAGCGGTTTCGGGGGATGGTTTCATAATTCTAGGATGGTTCGGGATCGAAATAATTCCAAACCATCATAGTTGCCGCAATCCAGCTCAAGTCCAGCGGTTTCACCCGGCGGGAATGCGCGACAGTGTCCCGCAGGGAGGGGCTGCCGACCATATTTCCGCAAGATCCCCAGGCAGGGTTCTCTGAATTAGGCACTGGCTCGGGCAGGCGAGGCCCCGGCGTCCCCGAAGAACGTCTCCATCCGACGATAAAGATTGTCGTAAAACTGCTTCTTCATGGCTTCGAGCAGATCCCGTTTCTCAGGGGAGCGCAGGCTGGTTTCATCCTCCATGTGCCGGAGAATGGATTCGTGGAAGCTGGTCTCCAGCCCGACCAAGTTGTCGAGGAATTCACGGGCCGCCCGGGTGTGGGAAAGTCCGTCGACGAAGGCATCCTCAAGAGGCTTGCTCCGCATGGCGGTGATCAGACTGCCGGAAGACGCCACCTGCTTCATTAGATCGCGATGGTACTGGCGGAAGGCACGGTGCTCGGAATCGAACCGCATCTCATCCCGGTCCACGATGAGATCATACGGACCGGCTTTGCAGAAGAATTTCACCATCAGCGGGATCGTGTCGACGAGCAGGAAGAGCAGGGTCAGGATGCCATAGGTGATGAGGGCGAAACGGCCCTTGGCGTCACTGTTCTCAAAGAGGCTGTGAAGGGCCAGCGTTTGGGTCAGGAGATCACGGCGAGGTTCGTCGTTGATGTCGTCAATCCGCTGCTGTTCCGCTTTCCCGGCTGCCTCCAATTCGCCTTGGACCGCTTTCAGCGAAGCCAGGAGGGTGTCGATCTGTCCATGGATGGTGCTGCGGATCTGGTTTTGCTGCTCGACAAATTGCGAGGCCTGATCCTGCTGGATTTTTTCCCGGAGCGATTCCACCCGTGCCAATTCCTGACGGGCCACGGCGGCATCGTCGGCGAGTTTCAGCTGGAAGGCTTCCGTGGCGCGGGCTTCCGCTTCTCGGATTTCTGTCAGCAGTCCCGCTTTTTCGTTGGTGAGGTGTTCGAGGAGTCCCCCAAGGCGTTTGGCTTCCTCACGGCGCCAGGCCAGTTGGTCCTTTTGGATTGATTCGGCGCGGGGGCCCAAACCGCGGAATCCGGAGCGCTGACCGTTGACTTCACGCTCAAATTCCGCCTGCCAAAAGGCAAGGTCAGTTTGGAGTTTAGTGTACTGCTCCGACAGGGTTCCAGTTTCTTTGGCAAGCGCTTCCTGCCGGGGCAGGAGTGGTGCCGTGGCTTCTTTGATGGATTGATCCAATTGGGTCTGTTGCGCCGGGGTCAGTCCTTCAATCCCGGTCTTCTTGTCCCCTTGTTTTTGACCCGGTATCAGGAATTCGGCCTGAAAGCTGCCGTTCCACTGCGCACGTTGCTTGTCGACATCGCTCTGGATGGCTGCGATCTGCGCACGGATAGTATCTTTGTGTGTTTCCGATTCTCCGCGGACGGTGACAATGTCGGCTTGCCGGTCGCGTTCCACGATGGTGCTGATGGTGTCGCGAAAGAGGAGGAGGACCATGGGGTGGGCGATGGTCATGCCCATCAAAAGCGCGACCACAAAACGCAGAGAAAACTGGCCCATTTTCCGGAACGCCCCCACGTGAGCCCTGTAACTGGCAAGCAAGGCCCGGTCGATCGTGAGAATGATGAAGGCCCAGACCAACGCCACCGGAAAGATGATCCAATAGCTGTCAGTCAGGGTACTCAGGGCATAAGAGCAGGCGAGAAAGGCGAAGGCACTGGGGACGAGGACCGTGGCCCCAAAGGCGGCATGCTTGCGCTGCTCCCAGTCCGGACAGGTTTGCAGGGCTTCGCTGCTTGAACCCGCAAGCCAAAATAGGAATTGAGTGAAGGTGCTGGGTGTTTTCATGCGTGGCAGTGGTGGAACGAAGTGGGTGGATGGAACGGGTTCCGTATCTTCCCCAGTCCCTAACAATTGAAGACACTCAGACCAAGGAAAGGATGCGAACTGAATACTACCTGTGGAGAAAGGCACTGATCTGTCAAGCCTTATTTTTAACAATAATTGACTGTTTCATATTGTTTATAACTCTCTTCTGTAAATTTCTTATTTTTGAAACAGAAGATCTTCCGGGTAAGGAAGCCACTATATATGGTGGTTTTCGGGAGGCTTGAGCCACCTTATCTTGTTGGAAGTGAGAAAATGGTTTGCGGTGGTTCGCAGATGTGAGTAATTCATTCTTGCTGGATATCGAAATTTGTGTTTTCTGATGATTGTCGCTTGGGAGGTTTCCCGGCCTTTTTGATTTGCTGTCATGTTCCTGAAATCCTTGGAGATTCACGGATTCAAATCCTTTGCGGACCGCACGAAATTGTTGTTCCACAAGGGAGTGACAGGTGTGGTCGGACCCAATGGTTGCGGGAAATCGAACATTGTCGATGCGATCCGCTGGGTGCTCGGGGAAACCTCCGCAAAAGCCCTGCGCGGGGGAGAAATGGCCGACGTCATTTTCAATGGCACCGACAAGAGGCAACCCCTGGGCATGGCCGAGGTGACGCTCACCCTGGGGGACTGCGAAGCCGCCCTGGGGACGGAATTCAATGAAGTGTCCTTCGGGCGCCGTGTTTATCGGGATGGTAAGAGCGAGTACTTGATCAACAAGAGTCCCTGCCGCCTCAAGGATATCCACGATCTGCTTTCGGGCACCGGGATTGGGCGGACCTCCTATTCCGTGATGGAGCAGGGGAAGATCGACCAACTTCTCAGTTCCAAGCCCGAAGAAAGGCGGGCGGTGTTCGAGGAAGCTGCCGGGGTCACCCGTTTCAAGCAGCAAAGAAAAGAGGCGCTCCGGAAACTCGAATACACCGAGGGCAATTTGGAACGGGTCAAACTGATCATCGACGAGGTGGAACGGCAACGGCGTTCCGTGCAGCGCCAGGCGATGAAGGCCAAGCGCTACCGGGCCATGGATGCCGAAATCCGGGTTCTCGATCTGCATCTCAGCCACAAGCTCTGGCAGGACTATCGATCGCACACGGGAGCGGACGGTTCGATCGATTCCCTGCGACAACAGCAATCCGAACTGGAAGCTTCGTTGGAAGATTTGCAGGCCGGGTTGACCCATCTCCGGCAGTCCTACCAGGAAGCTGACTCCCGGCTTCATGTCCTGCAGGCCGAAGTGGCCCAGCGACGGAATGAAATCCAGGGCGCCTCCCAGCGCATTGAGAGCAATGGAGAGCGCATTCACGAGTTCGGGGTTCTCATCCATACCGCCGAGGCCGACATTTCGAACACCGCCGGAACATTGGAGCGTCATGAGGAGGAACTCCGGGATGCTGAATTCATGCTGTCCTCCATCGATGACAAGATCGGGCAGCAACAGGCTCTGATCGACGAATACCAAGCCTCCTTGGAAAGAGTGCGTGAGCAGCGCAAAGAACTTTCCCGGCAGATGTCGGCCAACCGTGCCGAGCACAGTTCGCTGGAAGGGCGGCTGGCAACGTTGGATGCCCGGATCGAGGCCGGCATGCGCCAGATGGCCTCAGACACGCGACGCGATGACCAGCAGGCCGAAGAACTGCGGAGGCTTCAGAGAGATCATGCCCAACGAACGGCTGAGGGGGGCGAACTTCGCGCCCAGCTCTCCTCCCAGCGCGAACATTTGATGCGTGATGAGGAAACCCTGCGAGGAGCCGAGGGGCTTCATCAAAACGCCAGAAGGGATCTCGAAGAGCTCAATATCAGAGCCGAAGAGCTGCACCGTCTCCACACGGAAAAACGGAGCCGTCTTGAGGTCCTTAGGCAACTTATTGCCGAGGGCGAAGGATTTGAGAAAGGCACCCAGGCTGTGCTTCGGGGCCTGGATCGGCCCGATTTCTACCGGAAAGCCGTTCATGGAGCGCTCAGCAGCTATCTGGAAGTCGATCCGGCCTGCACTCCCGCGATCGAAGCGGCGCTCGGACGGCATCTCCAAACGCTGGTGGTCAAGGACTCCCGGACCGTGGAAGCCATCATTACCGCCTTGAAGCGAGGGCAGCTAGGACAGGCGGCGCTGGTGGCGGTCAATGACATTGAGGTGCCAAACCACAAAAAACGTCCCACCGCACCTTCGGTCTCTCTGGGATGGGCATTGGATCGTGTGGAATGCGCGGCCGAAATCAGCAGTCTCATTCACCGACTGCTTTTCGGGGTGATGATTGTCCCCAATCTTTCCGTGGCGCTCCGTCTGCGTTCCGAATATCCCGGGGTGGCTTTTGCCACCATTGAGGGGGAATTTGTTTCCGCCGAAGGTGTCATTCAAGGTGGAGTTTCCGGGGATGGTTCAGGATCCATCCTCGGAAGGCAAAGTGAAGTCCGTGAACTGGATCTCTTGAGCCGTGAATTGTCCACGCGGTTGGAAGATGTGGAGAACCGCCGGAACCGCCTGGCGGGACGACTCGACCAACTGGAACGCACGATCCAGCAAAAACGTGACCGTTTGCAAAGCCGCCGGGTTTCCTTCTCCACCATCGAAGGTCAGCTCAGTCTCATTGCTCGAGAAATCCAGCAGATCGACAGCAAGATTGAGACGGTTCAGTGGGAACGCAAGGAACTCACCGAGCGAAGGGAGGAAGCAGAGAAAGGCGTCGCCGAATCTCGCCATGAGCGGGCTCTCGCTGTGGACCGCCTTGAAGTGCTGACCGTTGAAGGAGCCCGTCTCCGACAGGAGTTGGAACAGGCTGAGCAGCTCGAGAAAGAAAGCAATGAGCTGCACAATGAGCAGCGGACCTCGCTGGCAGTGGAGCGTCGGGCTCGTGAATCGGTGGAACAGCAACGCCATCCCATGTCCCGGCGGATGAATGAACTGAGGGAACTCCTGGATCGCCGCCAGTCAGAAATCGCCGCCTACAAGAACCGGATCGAAACTTGCACGGCGGAATCGGCCGCACTGTTGGAAAAGGTCGCCGACTGGGAGACGGACCTTGTGGAGAAGGAGGAGGAGTTGGAATCTTTCAAAATTCAAAGGTCACGCCTCACCGAAGAGATTGCCACCTCGGAAGGGCTCATTTCGGATCAGCGGAAAGAAATTCAGGTCATTGCCGAAGAGCGTTCGGCGGAGGAGGTTCGCCAGGCCCAGGGACGCATCCGTCTGGAGAATCTCGAAGCCAATGTCCGCCAACGGTATCAGGCTGAAATCAGGGAGTTCCAGCCCGAAATGGAGAAGCTGCATGCGGTCTTGGCGCAGCATCAAGGCCGAGGTGAGGTGGTCCGTCAGGCGCCTCCGGTCCACCAGGAATTTGAGGATGAGGATGGATTGGAACCTGGAGAAATGGTTTCCGTGATTTCCCATCCAGCCTCTCCCGGGATAGATCTTCCGGTGTCAGTGGACTGGGCTTTCATCAACGAAGTCGTCAACCAGATCCGCCAAAAGCTCGACTCCATGGGACCGGTTAATTTGGATGCCATTCTCGAGTTCGACGAACTGGAGCAACGTTACCAATTCCTCACCAAGCAATACGAAGATCTGGTGAACTCACGCGAAGAGTTGCTCAAGGTGATCGCCAAAATCAACCGCGACACCCGCCGCATTTTTGGGGACACCTTTGAAAAAATCAGGGTCAATTTCCAGGCGACCTTCCGCGACCTTTTCGGCGAAAGAGGACGGGCCGACCTTTTGTTGATGGATGACGGGGATCCGCTGGAAAGCGGCATCGACATCATCGCCAAACCTCCCGGAAAGAAACTCCAATCGATCAGTCTTCTTTCCGGCGGGGAGCGGTCCATGACGGCAGTGGCCCTGCTCTTCGCCATTTACATGGTCAAGCCATCCCCGTTCTGCGTTCTGGATGAATTGGATGCTCCCCTGGACGAGGCCAATATCAGCCGGTTTCTGCAAGTGCTGGACCGGTTCATCGGGCAGAGTCAGTTCATCATCGTGACCCACAACAAACGGACCATGAGCCGGGCTGATGTCATGTATGGGGTTTCCATGGAAGAGTTTGGTGTCTCCAAAACCGTTGGCATGAAGTTCAGTGCGAATGAAGAACGGGCCCGGGAACGGGAACGTTCCAGAGAGGCTTTGGAGTCCGCGCCGGACCGGGGAGATGGAGACGATTCCTCCGGCAATGAGGAAGCTCCTGACGAGTCGTTGACCGTTCTTGCTTCTTGAACCCTGCGATCAAACCGATGCCGTGCGATGAGTCGTCGGTGAGCACCTGACATGAAAAAAGGGAACCGACCCCTCGGCCGGCTCCCTTGGTTGGTGAAATGATGAATGAATCCGGCGGGCGGTTCTCAGGGGGATTCAGAAATCGTCTTCCTCGAAATCGTTGAAGCTGTGTCTTTTCTTCCCTCCGCTTCCGCCTCCGTCCCGGAAGCCGCGCTCCCGATCCTTCCGGGGCCCTTTGTCTTTGTCGCGGTCTCCCCGTGGAGGGCCGCCACCGTAGCCGCCGCC